>JAYNJY010000024.1:18265-19560 GCA_038110665.1 Rhodospirillaceae bacterium
GCTTTCGCCATGAAGGGCGACGAGGAGAAGATTCGTGAGGGCGGCTGCGAGGGATATATCGCCAAGCCGATCTCGGTGCCGACCTTCCTGGAGACCATCTCCAAGTTCCTGAGCTGACCCGGCGGCTGCAATCCGGGCAACGAAAAAGGCCGGCATGACCGGCCTTTTCGTTTGCCTGCGCGGGTGCTCGCGCGGCGGATTACTTGATCTTGGTTTCCTTGAACAGCACGTGCTTGCGCGCCACCGGATCGTACTTCCGGAACTGCATCTTTTCCGTCTGGTTGCGCGGGTTCTTCTTGGTCACGTAGTAGTAGCCCGTGCCCGCAGTGCTCTCGAGTTTGATCTGGATGGTCGCCGGTTTAGCCATGGGTCAAGTCCCCGAATTCAATGTGCAGGCCGGGAAAATACTGGAACGGCCTCGTAAGTCAAGTGCTTCCGCTGGGCCCCGTTCAGTTGTGGGCTTCGGCCGTGGCCGACGCTATATCGAGCGCCTTGGCGTAGAGCGCCGGGTGCTCGGCCAGGTAGGTTGCGATGCGGATATCGTTGTAGGTCTTGCGCCGGGTCGCGGGGCAGGCGCCGCGCAGCGCATGGCGCCGGGCTTCGTCCGGCGCGCCGCCGGCGCGCCAGGAGGCAAAGGTGGCACGCAGATTGAGACGGTTGGCGAGCGCCGCGTCGATCGCCGGCATCAGGTCGTTCCTGACGTCGGCGGTACAGATCGTCGGGCGGACGCCGAGGCCGTGCAGCACGTATCCTGAAGGTGCCAGGAAGCGCGACCAGGTCAGGGTCATCTCGCCGTCGTTGGGCAGCCGCACTACGGTCTGCACCGAGCCCTTGCCGAACGACGACGTGCCGATGACGACGGCGCGGTCGCGGTCCTGCAGCGCGGCGGCGACGATCTCGGAGGCGGAGGCCGACTTGCCGTCGATGATGACGACGATGGGAATGCCGCCGGCGATGTCGCGCCCGCCGGCTTCGTAATGGTGCAGGCTGTCGGGGTGGCGGCCCTTGGTGGTCAGGATGTGGCCGTGGGTCAACATCAGATCGGCGAGCTTGATCGACTGCTTCAGAAGCCCGCCCGGGTTGCCGCGAAGGTCCATGACGATGCCGGCAAGGCGCGGCGTCACGCTCGCCTTGGCCTTCTCGACCTCCTCGGAAACGGCGTCGGCCGTGCCCTGGAACCAGCTCTGGTTGTCGGGGGTCTGCTCGGCCACCAGGATCTCCACGAAGCCGCCCGAGAACAGGTCGAGCCGGTACGTGCTCGAGATGTGCCGGTTGAGCGAGGCCGAATTGAACTG
>JAYNJY010000025.1:0-509 GCA_038110665.1 Rhodospirillaceae bacterium
AAGCGCCGGGGAACCGGCAAGGATCTGATCACGCGCCAGAAGAAGGTTGCGGGCCAACGAAAGACCGCCCGCAAAAAGGCGGCCAAAAAGAAGACGGCCCGGTCGACGAAGAGGTGACCATTTGAGTTCGGCGGTGGTTTATATCAATCAATGGAGTAAATTCGCGAGCGATTTGGGACGGAGTCGCATCATTTTGGGACGACTCGGCGGAATCTCGCGTCTCGCAGTGATCTATGTTGCAGAGGTTGGTGTGATGAGCTGCATGGGCGTTGCAGAGGGTTCTGCGGGAATCTTCGGGGATTGTCGAGGGGGATTTGACCAGGCGGAAAGCCAATCGATGTAGGCAAGATCCATCTCGCGAGCGTACTGTCGGCCGACTTGGCGGGCGTGTTCGAAGGCCGACTTTGGGTCGCTCAGCAGAGCCTGGGCAAGGCGGACAATGTCGTCTGGGTCGTCTGGGTTGGCGCGCCAGGCGGAAGGGAGGTAACGCAAGGCGGGACTGCCAACGA
>JAYNJY010000025.1:519-11292 GCA_038110665.1 Rhodospirillaceae bacterium
TCTGGCTGACTTGAAAAACGAGGTCGGCTTCGTCCTGGAGAAACTTCAACCATTCGGCTCGGCGCATGAAGGGGATCGAGCGAATGGGCAGCCGAAAGGCTTCGATCAGCGAGGGGAGGCCGAGGCGGTTGGTTTCGCGCAGTACGAGGGCGACTTCACAGGGCCGCATAAGGGCGCAGGCGGCAAGCTGGTGGGGCCAGTTCTTAACGGGGTCGGCACGGCCGGACAGGACGATCGTCGGAAGGGGTTTTCGGCGGGCGCGGAAGATGGGCTTGGGAAGCTCGTGAAGGCCCATCGGATTGGGAATCCAGACGACGCGATCGCAGCCCGTGATGCGGCCCAAAATGTTGCGCTCATCGGGGGTGCCAAAGGAGACGTTGGGGTTGTCTTTGGTGACCTGCAAAGCTTCCTTCAACTTCTCACTTTTCCACCCGCTGGTGGCCAGGTGCGGGAGGCTGGAATGAAGAACCTGGGCGACGCGAATTTCGGGGCGTTGGCGGGCGACATAATCGACGACGTGCGGCTCGACGACAAGGCAATGAACGGCGACGGCTCCGACGCCTTTTTCATCGATCTGCGAGAGCATCCATTCGGCCGTGATGCGGCGCGGCGCGGGCACGCAACGGGCGGCAATCCCGGCTTGTTCTGCCAGGCGTTGACGGAGGGCGCAACGATCGGCCCACCACTCCGAATCGGGATGGATAAAGAGGGTTGTCACAGCGTGAACTGCTGCCAGGTGTTGAGCGGTTTGGTCGAGTCCCAGGTGTTCCAGAAGTAACCGTCGGCGAGGTACTCCATGAAGGTTTGATCCATGGATTCGCGCCGCCAGATCATGATGTCGTCGACGAAGATTGTTTCGTCTCCGGTGTCGACTTGACTGTCCAGCAAATGGCGAAAGTAGAACGATGAATT
Organism: Rhodospirillaceae bacterium; assembly: GCA_038110665.1. GTDB lineage: Bacteria > Pseudomonadota > Alphaproteobacteria > Rhodospirillales > Casp-alpha2 > TMED8. Next base: position 1,432 of record JAYNJY010000025.1, read on the forward strand.
TGGCACGTTTGAAGTCGACGTTCCAATCTGCGGATCACCGGCATCGCCAGAGTCCAGCAGCGCCAGAACATTCGATCCGCCGACGCAGGAAAGGGCCAAGCAGGACCATTCCCCCTCAAGCCCCAAAAGGTCGATGCCGCCACCTGCGCCGCCGGCCGCGTTTTGCCAGTTCACCTGCACGTTCCATCGGCCATCCTCGGCGACGGCGTCGACCAGATTCACATCCAACAAAGCTCCGTCGTTGGAGGCGAAACGGGCCAACATTAGTTCTGTGGAAGTTGTGAGTCCCTCGGCCTTGAACCACATCCGCATCGACCAGGTTTGCTCTGTCAAAGGGATCGTTGAAAGCATCATTGTGGTGCCCACCGAGGATGCAAAAACCTTCGCACAAGCTCCCGCGCGACCGTAGGGCCAGAAGTTCCCCTCGCCGAAGCCGCCGCCCAACACCAGGCCCTGGATGGCGTCGTGGCGCATGCGGTTGGGATCTTGAAAGTGCCACTGATACTTGGACCCGGTCGGCGTTCCGATGCCTCCTTCCGCGTTGGCCCAATGCCCCACCATGTGATTGATCAGCATCGGCTCAAGGGTTGGTTTTCGATGACTGGTTATCGTTGAGTTCCGTCAACTTGAAGAGGACGCGTACGCCCAGAATGTCGACGGCCACCGCGCCCGACGCACCGTCGTGGATGGTGTCGAGCACATCGGTCGCCTCACGGATCAACTGAAAGAAGGTGGCAGCGCCAACGGCGGCGTTGGCGACCGTGGCGCTGAACCAGGCGCTGCGATGCAGGCGGCCGACGGTCTGCACGGTGTCGACCACCTGGGCGACTGTGCTCCAGGCGGAGTCGGGATCGACGTTGTCGCCGATGCATTTGGCTTGCAGCGCGAGCACGGTGTCGCCGGTCGATCCGGCCTCCTTTGGAACCCAGACAATCTGGACCATGACGTCGCTCAGGTCCCACCCGCCGGGGGAGTCGGTCAGGAATTGAGCAAAGCGATCGACGTCTCCCGCAAACGACATCGTTTTCAACATCGTCTTGGTGCCCGAGGTTTCGGTGCTCGCCGCCACGGCCCCGGCGTCGTCGCGAGCGGTCAGGGCTGAGCCGGGAACAAACAGCGGATGATAGCCCAAGGCCCGCGCGTCGGAGTCCCTCAAGATCGGCTCGTATTCGGACCCGGTCCACAGCAGGAACAACGCGAACTTGTTGGCGCTGCGAATGGTGCCGACAAAGGTTTCCAAGAGCACGTCGTCGCCGCTGCCGCCGGCCGGCCCCTCGTCATAGATTCGGATCGTGGGGTTGTTGCTTGCGGGCATGTCGCAATAGACGACCACGAAAGGCGCGGGTTCGCCGCCGGCCGCCGGCCGCTGGAGGAAATAGTCGTAGGTGTATGCCCCCGCGCCGACGCCCGGAGTGATGTGCAGCACGCTGTGCGTCTTCTCCTTGTCGGGTGTCCAGTCTTCGGAGCCGGCGGCCGATGGCGACTTGGTGGCGATCTCTGTTTCGTCGGCGGCACTGGCGGCGGCCGGATAGGTCGGGGTGAAGGTCCCGGACGCCAGTGTGCCGTCGTTCCAGACGGCGCTCAGCAAGGCCCAGATTGTGCCGTCAAAATAGAGGACGCAGTTGAGGCTGAGCGGGTTGCTGGGATTCGTCACCGCCGACAGATCCGCCGTGCTGTCCGTCGTGATCGTCACGGCGGCGGCGGTCAGACTTGAGGCGTTGACGTGGAGGAAGCAGAGGTCGCCCTCTTGGCGGCCCGTGGCGCTCAGTTGGAAGTCGACATTGCCCGAGCTGGTGATGCCGTTGATGTCGTAGTTGGCGACAATGACGCGATACTTCGCGGCCGGGGCGATGGCCACGACGCCGAGCCCCTGCGTGCCTCCAATCTCCACCAGCGGAGTCGAGACATCCACGCCTTGGCCGGCGTTGATGATCACGCGGCCGGCGGGGTCGGGGATGACGTGATGCTTGATCACGTTCGCGGTGCGCACCATGTTGATCGAGTCGCTGTCGGCGAGCACGGCTTCCACAAGATCGGCCTTGTCGGTGAGGTCGGTCGGCAGCGGCTGGGGCGAGCCGGCGGTGATGACCTCGCCGGAGACCTTGACGGGCTGTTGAAAGGTGTAGCCCTCGTCCCACTCCAGCTCGAAATACACGTCGATCGCCTGGCTGCTGCCCATGGCCGTTGTCATCGCGACCGTGTTGAAGTCGAGCGTGCCTTGGTAGACGTTGCCGGTGGTCGTCCAGGAGTTCTGGAAGGCGAGCTTCGTGCCGGTCGTTCCCGACCAGGTGCCGATCGCGGCGGCCAGCGGCTCGGCGTTGCCCACATACTCGAACGGCGCCGCGAAACCGCCGCCCGCCTTCTTGCGCACGACCGTGATGTCGAGCGCGATCTTGCTTTCAAAGAACTGCTTGGGCAGGACGTAGGGCGTGGGGTCGTTGAAGCCGCGCACCAGTTGGTTGTCCGTGATGTTCCAAAAGAGTTGCAGGTGTTTTGCCATGGTGCTTCAGGGTCAGAATTTTGCGAGGGCGGAAAAGTCGGTCAGGGAGATCCAGGTGACGGTGTCGTTGCCGTACGTCTGGGCCGAGGTCTGGGCGGTGCCGCGAAACCACAAGCGGTTGAGGTTGGTGACCAGTTGGCCCGACGCGGTCGATTGCTCGGAGTTCCACTGCGCCAGATCCCGCCAGTGCCGGCCGTCGATGTTCAGATCCCACCACTGCCCGGCGGCCTGGCCGATCAGCAACCGATCGCCCGCCTGATACAGCGGGTCGAGCTTTTGCAGGACGACCGCGTAATCGATGGTCTGGCCCTGGTTGACGCGCATCGCCTCATGGATGATTTTGTGCCGGTGCTGCGCGTCGCCGTAATTGTACGACGGCACCCCAAAGGCCCCATGGGAGGGCCGCCAGTTTCTGAGGTCGGAGGAATCGTCGCGCGTGGCGGAAAAGCTTTGCAGCGCCGCCGGCCGTTGCACCGTGTAGGTCGCCTCGCCGTCGACGGCGGTGAGCGTGAGCGGCGCGACGGCGGTGATCTCAGCCAGGCGTGTCGCCATGCCCGATCCGCCGATGCGGCCGAGCAGTTCCTCGGTCGGACGCCAGTTCACGCCCAGGTTCGTCTGGTCGTAGTCGAGCAGTGGTCCGCTCACCGGCTGGACCTGCCGGAGCGCCTCCCACAGCCGCTCGATCTCGCGACCGAACACGCCGCCGATTCCGCTTTCGGATCGATCCAAAGCACTCATACCGTGATCACCTCATAGAGCAGGTCGCTCGCGTCGTCCGCGTGCCACCATTCGTTGACGATGTTCCAGCTCCCGTCCCGTTGCTGGCGGATCTGGGGCGCGCGTTTGAGCCACTCCCCGTCGGGCAGCGTGTAGAAAAGCGTGTTCGGCACGCCTTCCTTGGTTTTCAGGTCGCCGGTCGTGGCGTACACCTTGCCGACGTCCGTCATGGCTACCGACCCGTTCCACGCCAGCGGCACGTTCGCGTTGCGGCGCAGGACGTACTGCGCCACCGAGTAGGCTTGCACGCCCTTGTGGATCTCCTCGCGAAACAAGGCCGCGTCGCCCGTCAGATCCTGCACCGCCTGTTCGGTGTAGTTCAGTTGACCGCGCGAAAACTTCTTGAGGGTCTCCTGGTCGGCCTTGGAGGCGATCGCCTGGAACTTCGGATGCGTGAAGATGCTCTTGTTCAGGTCGTTGCCGTGCAGCTCCCAGACGATGTTCATCTTTGCGTCCGGATCGGCCGGGCTGGTGCCGTCTTGCGCGTCGGGGAAGAAGGCCTGGAGCCCATGGAAGGCGGGATCGACCTTGAAGGTTCGGAGCCGAACGCCAAACGCCGAGAACTGGGGCAACATGCCCTCGATGGCGGCTTTCTCACCGTGCCAGGTGCGAATGGTCTGCCAGCCGACCGACGGCGAAAATTCGCGCTCGGCGTCCTGCTCAGAAACTCCTGGATATCCGACGATCGTGATCATAGGGCGATTTTGCGCACCCCGGCGCGAATCTCGTTCATCGCGCCTTCCGTCCGCTGAATCTGGTTGAGGATTTGATCGAGCCGCCGCGCGGTTCCGTCCTCCTGCCCGCCGCGAAAGAGTCCGATCCGCGCAAGTTGGTCGGCCGTGCTTCCGGGGGAGGAACCGCCGGCGTTGGTGAGACCTTTCAAGCGGGCCTCGGCCTCGCCCTTCTCGACCTGCTTGCGCTTCAGTTCGACATCGAGGCCGCCGTCCTCGTTCTCTTCGCGGATGATGGCTATCTCCTGCTCGATGCGTTTGATCTCCTCGACCAGGGCCTTGCGCTTCTGCTCGGTGTCGAGCGCGGCGAACTGCTGGCGTTTCAGTTCCTGGTCGAGTTCCTGCATCTGGCCGGCCTTCTCGTTGGTGCGCTCTTGGTTTTCCTCGGTCGCCTTGTCCCGCGCGTCCTGTTCGTTGCGCTTGGCGTTCTGGCGCGTCTCCAGTTCCTTCTTCATCTTCTCGACGCGGGCGAGGCCTTCCTGGTAGTCGGAATCGTCTTCGAGCAAGCGCGTCGCCTGCATCTCGGCGAGCACATCCCGCCAATGTTCGGAGAACAACGCGAGCGGGGCGATCGCCCCTTGCGTGAGCGTGTCGCCAAACTGCGTCGCCATGAAAGCGGCCTTGGAAAAGAACGTGCTGACGGACTGGCCCATGGTGGCAAACTGGCGATCCCAGAAATCGCCGATGCCGGCCAGCTTGTCGTTCATGGCCTTGCTGAGGATCGCGCCGCTTTCCTCGGCCTGGTCGGCGATCTCCCCCAAACCTTTCGTGAAGGCGGGCAGCAGGTGCCGCGCTTCCTCTTCCATCACTCTCAGCAGCGCGTTGAACTCCTGGGCGGAAACGCTGCCATCAGCCAGGCCGCGCGAAATCTGCAAGAAGACCTCCTCGGGCGTCTTGCTCCGCAAATCGTCCATGGTGACGCCCAACTCCTTGAAAGCATCGATCATCATCTGTTCGCCGCGCAACGCGTCGGCGATCGTCTTGGTCGTGTTCTGGATGCCTCGGGTGATCGTTTCGAACTCCACGCCCGTCGCCTTGGCGGCCACCTTGAGCGCCTGCAACCGTTCGACCGTCAATTGGGTGGTGCGAGCCAGATCATCGAGCGCCTGAGCCTTGCGGACCTGCCGATAAAAGCCCGCGAGAACACCGGCGGTGATCAGGCCCTGCACGCCGATCTTCTTGAGCAGCTCCAGGAAGAAACTGCCGCCGGGGATCAGGTTGGCAAAGCCCTGGATCTTGCCCATGACCGACGCCGTGCGCCGCAGCGCCGCGATCGCGGCCTCATTCTGCGCCACGGCAAGGTTGAGTTGCGCCAGACGCAGCTCGTCGCCGCGAGCCTTGTTGATCACGCGTTGCAGGCGATCGCGGCGCTGCATCAAGCGCTCGATCTTCTGCTCGTTGGTCAGCAGGTTGAAGGCGTTGCGCTGTTCCTCCCGTGCAAAGCGGTTCAGTTGCGCCTTGGCCTCTCCGATCCGTTTCTGCTTGGCGGAGATCCGATCAATCGAGCCCGCTGTCGCGTCGAGCTTGTTGATCGCCGCCTGCACGCCCTGGATGTCGATCTCGATGTCAACCTTGCCGGGCATGCACAGGCTCCTTTCGTTGCTTCTCGGCCTCGCGTTGGCGGGCGAGTTCGAGGATCTCCTCGTCTTCCTTCGTGTGGATCTGGATCAGGCCGCCGGCTTCGAGAATGACCGCATGCTCCCAGATGGCCTCGCGCATCGGGCGCAGCTCGATCTGCCGGTCGGTGAGATTCAACTCCCGCATGAGGGTGGTCTTCATGCGCAGCAACCAGGGCGCGCCCGACTTGCCCTTCGAATCCTCGGGAATGGAGCAACGCGGCATCGCCTCCTGGCGCAACAACCACGAAAGCAGCCGCACCTTTTCGGCGTGCCAGGTGTCGTGCGATAGCCGCCGCGTGAGCCACGTCTTCCACCTGATCCAGGCTTGCAGCCGGCGCGGGCAGTCGGCGGGATCTTCCCGCCGCAGGATGCCGAGCGCGAGCAGCAGATCGCCGTGCGTGAGATGCTTGGCCGACGATTCGGTGAACTGCGACTTCAGCCGGCGCAACCAGACGGCATGGCCGAACTTGTAGACGGGGAGACGCACGCCCAGGACGCGCGTTCCCGTCGGCAAAGCCGCTGCCAGATAGTCGTCGGTGGCGTCCACTGGCTCACGATCAGGACGGAGTCGTGAAGGCGGCCCCGCCGTATTGGCGCGCGATGATGGAGACGCGGGCAAAGCCCTCGGGTGTCGTGGAGATCCGGCCGCCGCCGACGTAGTTGTATGAGCCGTTGTAGGCGTCGACCTTCATCGAGGAGAGCGTGACGCTCGCCAGGATGGTCGGCAGCGCGACGGCCTTGGCCGTGGCCAGCAACGCGCCGGTGATGATCAGCTCGATCTCGACGGTCTTGCGGGGATTCGTGGCGGCGAGGGCGATCACGTCGTTGTCGCCGTCGCGCAGCTCCGCGATGTCGTGCTCGTCGATGTAGTTGGTGCCGACGGGTTTCACGGTGGCGGTGACGCCCGTCCAGGTGACGGTGCCATCGGCTCCAAAAACGGTGGCCGTGCCAGAAAGGGTTTCGTTCCAGGCGATCAACGGCCGACGGAAGATCGCCGCGAGGAACACCCCGACGGCTGCAAATAGTGATGTGATTCTTTTCATGGTGTTCGTTTCTTTCGTTTCGGTTTTCAGGAGAGCAGGAGAGTCGAATCGGCTTCGAGCACGTAGACGAGCAGGCCCTCGATCACGCTGGACGTGATGCGGCGGCAGGCGACCGGCGTCCAGTTGGTGAGCGGCGTCCATCCGTTGAGGGAGTTCCAGGCTTCGAGCGCGGCGCTCATCGCGGGCTTTTGCGATCCGGTCGCCGAGCGGTTGAGGACGACGAGTTCCCCGATGGAGATGGCCAGGGACATCTGCAAGGCGCGATCCGGGAGGTCGGCGGAAGGTTGCAGGGAGGTCGTCTTCACGACGGCCCCGATGCCGAGCTGGTCGAGCTGGATGGCCATCTCGTTCGCGAGGTCGCCATGGGATTCGCTGAGCACGGGAATGGCCGGCGCGGTGGCGAAGTAGGGGACGGCCGCGAGCCGGTCGCGAATGGCGTCCTGGATGGTTGTCAGGGTGTCACTCATGCGGCGGCGAGAAGTTGCACGGCACGGTTGCTGGCGCGGGCGGCGGCCTGTTCGATCTCGGCGTCCTTGGGCAGGGCGCGACGGTCGGGTGCGTGAGTCGTCTTTTTCACAAGCAGAAACCAGAACTTGAGATTCCCGTCTTCCTGCTCTGTGACGATGAACCCGTGATGCGCTCGCTCCTTGCTCTGAATAATCTTCGAGCCTGGAATCAGGTCCTTGATCGATCCCTTGCCTTGGAGCGCGTAGGCTTCGGCGATCAGTGGGATCGTTAGGGCCTTTTTTCGTTTTGGTGTAATGGTTCCACCGAAGAGCCGGAGCGCGAAACGTGCGTCGGCGATGCTGACGGTGGCGGTAGTCTTGGTGACGGAGGAAACCGCCGTCGCATTGGCCACCGATCCTGTCACGCCATACCAAAATCCTTGCGAGGGCCAACCCTGCTTGTTGCCTTCGGCCTGCCGGTCCTTGAAGTGATCCACCAGGAGCACCTGCACGGCCTTGCCGGCGGCCTGGCTGATCGTCACGCCGTCAAGCTTCTTGGCGAGGGCCTTGAGCTTGGGCGTGGCGGTGTCCTTGACGGTGATGTTCATTCAGAAGCCCTTCAAGGTGGTCCGGGTGGCGACGGCCGTGCGGCTGCGGGCGATCTCGACGCGGGAAGGTGATTCGGTGCCGTCGCTGTCCTCCACGGCAAAGAGGCCCTTGGCGACGTTCTTCAAGCGTTCGATGGCCTGATTGTATTCGAGCTGCCGGGCCTCGGTGATCAAGGCCGAGCTGGGCAGGGAGGAAAGGAAGCGATGCCGGATGATGATCAGCGCGGTCGACTCCAGGCGGCCGGGAATGGTGGCACCGGCGGCGAGGCGATTCTTGACGGCCACATAGCCGCGAATCTCGTCGACGACGTCGGCGATCACGTCGCCAAGCTTGTCGTCACCTTTGGCCGCGTCGGCGGCGGCCTTCTCGGAGTTCGAAAAAGAAGCCGACACGTCGCTCGCGGTGATGGTGGTCCATGCCATTCAATTCACTCCGGTCGTTTCGTGCTTTGCCTCGTGCTGCGTATCCTCGTTGGCTCGGCGAAATTCCTCCAACTCCCGCAGCTCCGCGTCCAGTTGCATGATCGCGTTGAAACCGTTGGCAAGATCGCCCAGCGGCAGCACCGCCTTGACGCGGGCGTCGTCGAGCAGATTGCCGAGGGTGACCAGGAGCGGGTTCATGCAAAGAGTTCGTCGCCCAGCGCGTCCGCCACCCGCTTGAGCAGGTCGTTGAGGGTCTGGAGTTCGGCGTCGGTCAGGAGTCCGCGTTGCACGAGGGCGGCGGGTTCGTAGCGGCCGACACGGGTTTCCACGTTGCCGATCACCGTGTCGGCGGCGTCGACCTTGCCCTCGCTCACACTGACCTGCACGCCGATGGGCGCGCCGTCCGGCAATTCGGTGGTGATCACGATCTCCGTGCCCTTGCGCTTGGTGCGCAGGGTGACTTGCTGGCTGGTTCCGATGTATTTGCTCATGTGGCGATGATTCCGTTGTCCCGAATTGCGGTGAGTAAACTGTTGATGGCGGTCCGGGCCTGGGCGTCGAACACCGCGCCGCCGGTGGCGTCGGCGATGGCCGCCGGCTGGCTGCTCGGTGGCGTGGCTCCCCATTGGCCGATCGCGCCGCTGAAGTGAGCTTCCTTGAACCGTCGGGATGCGCTTCCAAGTACGTGAGTGGCGTCCTGATACGGGATGACAACCCCCGCGCCTCCACGCTCCAAAGCGGTGTCTCGCCAGGCCTCGCCGCCCGTTGTCGTCGAAGACCAGCCGAGCCGCATATTGTTGGCCAACGTGTAGCCGCCAGATCCCCATGACGACGTGAAAGCCGTCCCCGACTTGATCGCCGGCCAGCCGTCCCAAATCGCAAAGCCAATGCTGCGCGTCGGCGATTGCAGCGCGTAGGAGTTGTCCGGCGGCACGATCGGACTGGTGATCGCACCGCCGGTGAAAGCCGTCCCTCCGATGAAGGGCGGGGCGATGATTCCGTTGCAACCGGTCATTCCCATGGTTCAAAGCGCCTGGGCGCTGGCGGTGTAGGTGCCGTCGGTGTGGTTCTCCACGTCGATGCGCACGTCGTCGAAGGGGCCGGGCAGATAGATCGGATCTTGGTTGCCGTTGGTGCTCACGCTCTCGCGATGGACTTCGTGCCAATCGCCCTCGGGCGATTTCTCATAAACAACAATATCCGCCCCCGTGGAAACGCTGGCGCTCTTGAGGTAGACCTTGAGGCCGGATGCACCGTCCACGTTGAACGGCGTGCCGACGGTGTTGGCGGTGACGGCGTTCAGGAGTGCTTCAGAGTATTTCCAGAGGGGCATGTTTTCGTTCGTCGTTGTTGGTTCGTCGTTCTTCGTTGGAAGGCGGGCGGGGCGAATTCACGCCCCGCCCGCTTGATCGATTAGCTGATCGTGAGCTTGCGCACGCCGTCGGAGGCGGTGACGACGATGTTGCTGTAGTGCTCGACGCTCAGGTCGGTGAATTTCGCGTGCTCCTCGACGTAGACGCGGAAGCGGCCGGAGTCGGTCGGAGTCACGAACCGCTTGACGCTGGTCGGGTCGTCCTTGGTCACACCCGGAAGCGCGATGTATTCATAGACGAGGTTCCCGAGCACCTTGCTCTTGGCGCTGGCGCTGGACTGGTAGCGCGCTTTCACGATGGCGATGCGGTCGACCATCAGCTTGCGCTGCAACTCCTCCACG
>JAYNJY010000025.1:11302-19445 GCA_038110665.1 Rhodospirillaceae bacterium
GGTCATGCCGGCGGCACGGCCCGCGAAGGGCGTGTCCTGCGCTTCGTAGACGTCGAGGCGCTTGTCCCAGGCGCCCTCGCCGTAAACGACGGTATTGGCCCGCACGCCCGCGCCGTCGGCGCTGAGGCTCAGCGCGTTGCGCACGTCGCCGTCGGGGTTGGCGCTGGAGTTCCAGGTCTTGGCCTGGTTGGTGCCGGCGGCGTCCACCAGGGCGAGGCCCCGACGCAGCTCGTTGCGCATCAGGCGTTGCAGGAGCATCTGCGTGTAGCGTTCGCGCCAGTCGTCGCCGACTTCGTCGTCGTGATCCACGCGGATCGTGAGGCCCTTGTTGTGCGTCTTCTCGTTGACGGTCGTGCCGGTGAATTCCACCTGCTTGAAGGCGGAACCGATGGCGCGATGATCGTCTTCCAACTCGCTGAGGAAGGCCTCGGCGTTGGTCGCTTTCTTGAACTCGAAGCGGCGGCCGACCTGGACCTCGGGAAAGAGATCCTGGACGAGCTGGTCGAGGTTCTCCGGATCGCGCCAGCCGACGCAATACGCGGTGAGCGGCTCCGAGAAGAACGTGCTTTGGAAGCGCGATTCGTTGGAGGCGCAGACGCGCCCCGAGGGATTCCGGCCCGTTCCCTCGTCGTTGAGGATGGGCAGGTCGTTCAAGCCGAGCAGATGCGATCCGGCAACTGCGGCGGCGGCGATGGAGGTTGATTTCCGTTTCATGTTCGAATTGTCCTTTCGTGGTTGGCTTGGCTTACGTCAGGCGCTTGACGATCGCGGGCGTGGTGTGAGTGAACGCGGCGACGTCGGTCTTGATCTTCGCAAGCTGCGCGGCGAGGTCGGCGAAGTTGTTATTGATGTCCGAATCCGCGCCGCTGCCACTGATCGCGGCGAGCGTGGTGTCGGCCGTGCCGCCGGTGGAGTCGGTGAGCGAGTCCTGCGACTGCGCGGCCACCACGACGACCTTGATCGGCTCATGGAGTTCCGCCTCGATCACGTCGCCGTCGGCGGCGGCGGCCAGGCGGGCCTTGCCAATCAACCAGTAGGTGCCGGCAATGGTCGGTTCGTTCTGCACCTTGCCACTCGCGGCGGCGTAGATGTCGGCCTCGACGGTGATGGCTTCGGAGGCGACGACCTTGCGGCTCTGTTCGCTCGCGTTCAGCCATTGCACGTTGATGAAGTCCTCGATCGCCTCGGCCTCGTCGTTCATCACGCCGACGGGTTGATCACTCGCGCCACAAATGTCGACGTGATCGACATCGCTGCCGGCCTTGGCCAGGAGGAAGCGGGTTGATACAACGGCGTCAACGCGTTTCTGGCGTCCGTCCCGGTGCGTGCCCTCGGCGATGTTCGCCGCGAGCAGTCGCGCCGGCTTCTGCAAAAATGCCCCCAGCAAAATGATCGCGGCGGCCATTAGGATGATGTGTTCCATGTTCTTCGTTCTTTCGTTCTTGGTTCTTTGTTTTGGTCTGCAAGGCCACCGCAGCGGTCCTGCAAAGTGTCTTCAGTCGGCCTTCTCCTCGGCCTTCTTGGCCGGCTTCGGGTCAGGCGCGGCCGAGGTCTTGAGCTTCAACTCAGCCTGGCCAAACTTGTTCTCGGCGACGGCGTCCGCGCCGGTGGCAAAGAGCTTCGTCGCGAGTTCCTCGACGAGGTTGCGCGCCTGCTCCCGTTCGTGCCCCTCGGGCGCGGTCACGGTTCCGGAAATGGTGAATTCGATTTTCTTCATGGCTTTGTGTGCCTGGGTTCAGGCGGTCTTCTTTTCGAAAAGTTCCGGGTGCTTTTTCTTGGTCGCGGCAAAGGCCTGGTTCCATCCGCCGTTGGTGCCGATGTCGATGCCGTTCTCCTTGGCGTAGGTCGTCACGGCCTCGTTGATGGAGATCAGGCCGGCGGCTTCGCCCTTGCGCTTGCCGAGGTCGTCGACCTGGCTCTTTTGCACGACCTTGATCTCCTGCTCGTTCATGGCGGTGAGCACCTGCTCGAAGTCCTCGGCGGCGGTGAGTTGGTCGGTCCACTTCTGCCGCTCGGCTTCGGTCACGCGGCCGGCCGCGATCGCGGCATTGACCGCCAGCAGGGCGCGGCCCTGGCGCTCGGCCTGGATGCGGTCGTTGGCCTGCTTCATGGCTTCGTCGTCATTGGTTTCCTCCTCTTCCTCATCCTCCTCGGAATCGTCGCCACCCTTGGCGTCACCTTCGCCGCCCTCAGCGTCGGCATTGTCGGCGGCTTCGCCGGTGAGATCCGTCACGGGCACGCCGAGGAAATCGGCAAAGCCCTGGAGACCTTCGGCGCTGGGCGCTTCGACTTCGCCGGAAAGGATCTGCTGGAGCGTGGCCGGCTCGACGCCGCCCGCCTTCGCGAGATCCTCCAAGGAGGCGTCCGCCTCGCCTTCGGGCCGGTCGGCGTTGAGCTTGTTGAGCGCGGCGCGCAGGCGGTTGCCCAGGTCGCTCTCGTTGTAACCGATCACCAGGAAGCGGCCCTTCGGTTGACGGTTCAAAACTTCATTGGCGGCGGCCTCGATGGCGGCGTCGTCCGCATTGGCGGCAACCAGGCCGGCGGCCCGGAGGAGTTTCACAAGGATGTCTTTCATGGCGGTGTCGTTCTTTGCTTCGTTGTTTGCCCAGGGCTCGCCTGGAATGTTCGGGGTGTTCGTGAGACCGACGCTGATCAGATCGATCGGGCGCACGAAGCGGCCGTCGCGCTTCAGTTCCCAGGTCGGGGAGCAATAGAGGTAATGCCCCTCGTTCATCGCCTGGTCGCCCAGGTCGTTCATTTCGATCAGGCCGTAGAGTCCATCCTCGCGCGATTGGAGATCGGTGATCTTTCCATAGCGGCGCTTGTCGGGGTAGTTGGTGGGGTCGACGTCGGGGTGACCGACAAAGACGGAGACGCCGCGCCAGGCGCGGGCCAGCCGGCCGCGCAGGGAATTGAACGCGGTCACCATCGCGTCGCCGTCCTCCTTGCGCACGCGTTGCACGCCGACCTTGTTCGGGAAGTCGCCCCAAGGGGTGATTTTCAACCAGCGGGATTCATCGACAAAGAGATCGTTCGAAGCGCCGAGCGCCCAATCGTTCGCGGCGACCAGGCGAGCCCGTAAAAAGTTGAAGAGCATTCGAATCATCGTTTTGTGTGCATTGCGTCTTTCACGCCTTCCAGGACGGCGGCACCGAGCGCGCCTTCCAGGACATCCGCGAGCGCTTGATGATCCATGCGGTCGAACAGTTCCGGCAGGCGGTCGCGGGCCTTTTCCAGGAACTTGAGGAGATCGGCCTCGCTCATGTTTCGGTCCTGTGCCCGGCGCTCCAGATCCTGGAGCAGTCCCGCCACCGGATTGAGCCATCCCGCAGGGACGCCAAGCTCAGCGGCGACGCCATCTTGGGAGAAGGGAAGGCGTTCGTTTACCCCGTGGCGGGGTGATTCGACGGAGGGGAAGGAAGGGGCCGGCGAGGCGGTCGCGACGAGCAGCTCGTCACCCTCATCGGGAAGGGGCCGGCTGTAACGCTCGGCGAATTGTTTCTTACTCAACGGGTGGCCGTTGCGCAAGGCAAACTCGTCGATCTTCAGGTCGCGATCGATGTCCTGCTTGTTGTCCGTGAGGACGCGGACATAAGCCAACGCGGGCGCGTCCGCGCCGAAGTTCAGGCTCAGGACCTGGCGATCCAGCTTGTAGTTCAATACCTCGCTGATCCAGGCGGCGTCGTCCTGCTCGATGATGTCGCTCTCTTCGCCTTGCAGGCTCGCGCCGTGGCCATCGGTCACGCCGCTGGACATCGTCGAGAGATCCGCCCCGCGCCAGATGCTGGCGAGCATGCGGTCCATCCGGTCGACGAGCTTGGGGAAGGGCAGTTCGCCCTGGGTTGAGAAATCGATCACTTTCAGTTCGCTGTTGCGCGAGCGCACCCAGGCGAAGTCGTTGGCGGCGGCCGCGACGGCGTCGACCATGGCCTCCCATTCCTCGGAGCCGGGCGCGGCATCGGTCGCGCCGTCGATGCCCGGCATGCCGTGTCGTTCGCAGTATATCAACCAGTCGCGCAGCGGCAGGTGTTTGAACATCCAGGCGACGGCGCATGGAATCATCAGGCCACTCCCCTTGGTGACGAGCCACGCGCCGGGGTCCATCTCCTTGCCGTAATAGCCGAAGGGCTGGTCGATGAAGCGCAGGCGGCCCTCGGTGTTTTCGAAGAACCAGAGCGGCACCTGGTAAAGCGTGGCGGTGTAGCCGCCGTCCGATGGTTTCCAAACAATGTTGTGGACGGCGTAGCGTTTGCCCTTCGCGTCCATCATCTGGCGGACGAGCAACGACATCCCGCCGATCTCGTCGCGATCGAGCGCGCTGCTCACGGTGAGGTTGTTGTAGAACTTTTCAAGGACCTCCTTTTGCCGCACGGCAAGCTCCTGCTCGAAGGCGTCGTTCGTGTCCACGGTGAGCACTTCAAAGCCGTGCCGCGAGACGGCGCTCTTGGCCTTGGGCACGACACTCGCGAGCACGTCGTCGCGTTCCTCCATGTCCTGCATGACGATCGCGAGGTTGCGCAGATGCCCGGCCTTGAATTCGCTCAGATAGGTCGTGAGCTTTTCCGGGGTAAGATCGGCCAGGGGATTGAAGCGGGCGCGCTTCTCGGCGCGCACGAGATCGACGGTGACTTGGGGTTGACTCATAAGGCGGTGTTTTGTCGGCGGCGACGGTTGCGGCGTTGCTTGCCCCGCTGGCCGGTGATGGCCTCACGCTTGAACGGGCCGCTCATGCGTTCGGCGGCGCGATTGGCCAGGGCGTGCGCGGTCGCATAGTCGGCATGCCCGTCGGAGGTGTGCGGAGCCTTGAAGGTGATGTTCCCGCTCGGCGTCACGACGCGGTAAAGGCTGTGGTGATCCTCGCGCAACAAACGCGAGATCGGCATCAGGTTGGCCTGCGCTTCCAGGGCCATCTTGAGCTTGGTGAAAACGTCCACCTTGAAGGCGTTGGAAAAGGTGCAAAGCTCGACCTTGCCGAAAAGGTTCTTGTCGGGATTCCATTCGCCAAATTCCTTGACGAGGAAGTCCCCCATGCCGATGCCCGGCCCGGTGTAATCAAAGCACACCCGGCGCGCCCGCTGGATGCGCGGCCGCAGGATCTCGATCTGCTCGGGCACGGGCACGCCATCGAGCGAAAGCACGTCGCGCGTGATCTTGCGCGCGCCGGCCTTGGCGAGCGTCCAGGCAACGGTGCGGTTTTTACTGCGGCCAAAGTCCACGCCGAGCACGCAATCTTCGCCCTTGACGCTCCAATATTCCTCGTCCACCGACATCGTCGCCTCCACTGCTTCGCAGCCGGCGAGCAGCGCATAGGAGAAGAGGATCAACGCGGCGTCGAGAAACTCGCATTCGAATTCCTGTTGCCAGGCTTCGGCATCATCGAGGCCGGCGAAGAGTTCGTAGGGGTTGATGTTGAGGCCCTGCGCGATCGCGTCGTAGATGGTGAGGAAGTGGACACTCCATTCGACCTCGGCGTCCCCGAAGCGCAAACCCTCGGCGCGACCTTCGCGTTCCGCCTGTTCGACGGCCTCGTCCATGCGGGCGCGCACCTGGTCGGGGATCACGATCTCGGGCGCTTCGCCGCTCTCCTGGCGTTGCAACGCGCCCAGGACGATGTCGGCAAACTTGTTCCCTTTGCCGTTGGGGGTCGATCCGATGCGCGCCTTGAATTGGTTGTTGCTGGCGATGGTGGGATAAAGCGCCCGCCAGGTCTCGCCGGGGTTTTCAAAATAGGCAAACTCCGTCAGCCAGGCCCAGCCGCTTTTGCCGCGCACGGTGTCCGGCTTGCCGGGCACGGCGACAACCTTTGATCCGCCCGGAAGAATGATCTCGGCGGACTTCAGCAGGGACTCGCCGCCGTCCTCGCGTTCCTCGATCACGTCCGCAATCGCAACGTCGTAGGCCTCGCACCAGAGTTTCCACTTGTCGAGGCTGTCGAGCGATTGCCGCTCCGACGGGCCGGCGATGATGTGCGACGCCTTGCGCCCCTCGATCTCGGCCGAAAACATATCGGTGACGCCTTCAAAGCCGAAGGTGTGATCTTTGCCAACCTGGCGCGGCCAGCAGTAGGCCTTGAAGCGCGAGTCGTCCGTCGCCGCGCTGCGTTGGTAGGCGCGCAGGAAATCGATCGGCTTGGTCGGCGTATGAATTTTGGCCGCCCCGCAGGGGCCGCGCCGGGTGGCAGGTCCCGGCGCGGCCTTCCTCTGGCCGCGGATCTTGCGCGACGCGGCAGAGGCGGCCGCGCCAGTTGGGCCTGAGTCCGAGCCCTGCGCTTTACCACTCCGGCGGCTGGTGGTTTTCGCCCTCTTCGTTTTCTTCGGCTTCGTGGTCACCGTTGAAAAATTGCTTTGAGTTTCTCGGCCTTCTCCTCGGGCGTGAGCTTCTTGGAGTTGGCCACGCGCCGCGCCTTGTCCGCCTGGGCGGCTTTCTTCTTGAGCAGCTCCAGCTTTTCCCAGTCGCGATGGTCGGCGCTGTCCTTGAGATCCGCCTCGATCACCTTCAACGCGAGTTCGGCATCGTCCACCATGGCGGAAACGGCATAGGCCCGTTTGATCGCGATCTCGCGCAGCGTGTCGCGGCTCACGTCGGGCATCTTGTCGGCCAGGAAGTTCTCGCCGTGCTCGACCGCTTCGAGGAAGCGATCCCAGACGACCTGGTGCTCCTGCCATTTGCGGAAATGGGTGATCTGCGAATCCGAGCGCAGGACGATCTTCCACCGCTTTTGAATGTGTGCGCGAACCTGTTTGGAGGTCATCACGTCACACCAGCGCATGACCTCGGCGCGGTCTTCCGCGCTGCGCTGCTTGAGCTGGGTCAAGGCCGGCAGTTTCGTGCCTTTGGATGGGATTCGAAGTTTCTTCGCCATGGTTTTCGCCTTTCCGCCGTCAGGCCTCCGCCCTGAGCCCTGACCGGACCGGTCTGCAATCCGCCGGAATGGGTCTGCAAAATCGTTTTTGAGGGTCCAGCGGTGTCCGCATACCCCGAAAGCCGTCAAAACGCGTCCTGGAGGCCTTCATCATTGCCGGATCGCCTCCCGCAGTTGGTCGATCGCCCGTTGCAACTGCTCGTAATTCTTCGCCGCCTCCTGGCACCGCTCGTTGTCATCCCCCACCGAGGGGTTCACCCCGCGCACCTGGGCGTCGTGGGCGACAAAGGCCTTCATGAACTCCACCAGGATCAGATTCTGGTTGCGCATCTGCCGCTCGATCCGCTGGATCAGCAGGAAGACCACGCCCGCCAGCGCTCCCGTCTCGATCAAGCCGCCGACCATCTCCGTCATTTCGCCTCCAGCCATTCTTTGACCTCCTGCACGACGTTGTCCTCGCACTTGTCCAGCGCCTCCCAGCCCGCCGCCACGCCGGCCGTGTCGCCCGACACCAGCATCGTCCGCTCCCGGTCCATGTGTTGCGCCACCCAGGTCAACGTGCTTTCCCGATCACTGTCCGGCACGCAGAGATCGAGGATGCAATAATCGGACCCGACATAATGAGCCGCAAACTCCGCCAGCGTGCCGAACACCGTCGCCTCCCCGCCTCCCATCGCCACCGCGCCGGCGATGATCGAAGCCATCGACGGCGAATCCTCCAGGATCGCCACCCTCGGCCGACGAAACAATCGTTTGAGAAATCGCGTCATAGCACCAGGTAAAGCCCCGTGATGAAGAGCGACACGATCCAGGCGGCGGCAACCACCGGTCCGAGATCGCGATCACGCTTTGTTTTCGTTTTCCTTGTCACGGTGAGATGCCGCCGGCCCGGCCCAGAAATTCCGGGCCGGCGACTGGTCCCGTATCAACGACACACCCAATGCATCGCCAAAGTCGTTCAGGGTTTCACCGCCGCCTTGGCCGCCTCCCCGATCACTTTGCCCACGGCCGCGCCGCCCGCGCTGATCACCGGGCCGGCATTCGTCGAGACGTCGGTGTCGTAGGTGTTCACCGAGAGCGTGCGCGAAATGTCATTCGGGCCGCCGGTGATCTCCAACTTGAGGCCTTCCAGGCCGCGCTTCACCAGGAAGGTGCGCGCCTTGACCTTCACCTCCTCGCGCAGTGAGCCGTCGAGGTTGTAGGTTTTGCGGTCTTCGGTCAGCGAGCCACAGCCCGACAAGACCAGGGTGAACGCGATCAGGAAGACCGCCCGAAGAGAGC
>JAYNJY010000026.1:0-13436 GCA_038110665.1 Rhodospirillaceae bacterium
CTACCGTTGTACCATTCATTGGGAGAACATCCCGGCGTTCGTCGAAGCATTCCCCGATGTCGAGGTGTCGTCCGAACTCTTCACCATCGACCGTAACCGCTATACCTGCGCCGGCGGCACGTCGGCGATCGATCTGATGTTGAACCTAATCTCGACGCAGGTCGGCGCCGAGGTCGCGGCCACCGTATCCGACGAACTCATGCACCACCGCATCCGCGACGGCAGCGAGGGCCAGCGCATGGACCTGCGCTCGCGCTCCGGCATCGCGCATCCCAAGCTGCTCGCCGTCGTCGCCGCCATGGAGGAGAACATCGAGGTGCCGTTGAGCTGCGCCGACCTGGCGGTCAAGGTCGGGCTGTCGACGCGCCAGCTCGAACGCCTGTTCCGCACCTATCTCGGCGTGCCGCCGACGCGCTACTACCTGCGCATGCGGCTCGAGCGCGCGCGGTTCCTGCTGCGCCAGACGTCGCTGCCGATTTTCGACGTGGCGCTGGCGACCGGGTTCATCTCCGCCTCGCATTTCTCGAAGTGCTTCCGCGAGCAGTTCGGCGCGCCGCCGAGCGGCGAGCGCCGCCGCCGGTCTAGGCCGGGTGCTGACCAACCGCTCGAACCAGCCGCGGATAGCGCAAGCCGAGCGTGATCGCGCGCGCCACCATGAACAGCCCGACCGAGAGCCACAGCCCGTGGTTGCCGAGCATCGGCACGAACAGGACCAACGCGCCGGTGTAGGTGACCGACGAAGCGATCATGCCGTTGCGCATTTCGCGGGTCCAGGTGCTGCCGATGAAGATGCCGTCGAGCAGGAAGCTCCACACCGCGACCACCGGCATGCCGACCGCCCAGGGCAGGTACGTCCGGGTCTCCAGGCGCACGTTGGCGACGGTGGTCATGGCGTCGATGATCGCCGGGCCGGCGAGCCAGAACGCGACGCTGAGCAGCGCACCGGCGACGACGGCGCCGCGCGCCGCCGCCTTCGCCGCCTGGTCGAAGGAATCGCGGTCGCGCGCGCCGAGCGCATTGCCGACCAACGCCTCGGCGGCGTGCGAGAAACCGTCGAGGAAATAGGCGCTGAAGGTCAGCAGGTTGAACAGGATGGCGTTGGCGGCCAGCGTCACCTCGCCCATGCGCGCGCCGATGGCGGTAATCGCCGCGAACGAAACCTGCAGGAAGATCGAGCGGATGAAGATGTCGCCGTTGACCCGGAACATGCGGCGCATGTGTGTCGCATCGCGCACCCGGTCCCAGGTCCAGGCGCCGCCGATGGTCTTCATGTTGGCGAGCGCCAGTAGCAGCCCGACGGCGATGGCCAGCACCTCGGAGATCAGCGTCGCCCAGGCGACGCCGGCGACGCCCCAGCCGAGGCCGAGCACGAACCACATGTCCAAGATGATGTTGAGGCCGTTCATGAAGATCTGCATGACCAGCGCGGCGCGCGAGTTGTGGATGCCGAAGAACCAGCCGACCAGGGCGTAGTTGAACAGCGCCGCCGGCGCACCCCAGATGCGGATGGCGACGTACTCGGCGGCGAGCGAGCCGACCTCGGGGGAGGGGCCGATCAGCGCCAGCCCGGCCTGGATGATCGGCCATTGCAGGGCGATCAGCGCCAAGCCCATGACGCCGGCAAGCAGGGCGGAACGCGCCAGCGCGGCGCGCACTTCGTCCGGCTGTTCAGCGCCGAGCGCTTGGGCGGTGAGCCCGGTCGTGCCCATGCGCAGGAAGTTGAGGCTGTGGTAGACGACGTTGAAGATAAGCGCGCCGACGGCGACGGCGCCGAGATACTGCGGACCGGGCAGCCGCCCGACCACCGCCATGTCGACGGCGCTCAACAGCGGCACCGAGATATTGGACAGCATGATCGGCCAGGCGATGCGCCAGGTGCGTCGGTTCCAGCTCGCGCTCATGGATGTAGACGGCCCGTCGGATTGGTTCGAAGACCGACGCAACTTGCCATGCCCGGGTGGCGATGGCCAATGGTGAGGACAGGGTGTCTTTGGCGGGTGGTCAGCCGGCGGCGGCCTGGCGCGCCGCGGCGGAACCTTGGCGCGTCTTCATCAACTGGACCGCGGCCTCGACCGCGACGGTGGCGTCGCGGCAGTAGGCGTCGGCGCCGATCTCGTGGGCGAAGGCCTCGTTCAGCGGCGCGCCGCCGACGATGACGCCGTAGTCGTTCCGCAGGCCCCGTTCGTTGAGGGTGTCGATGACCACCTTCATGTAGCCCATGGTCGTGGTCAGCAGCGCCGACATGCCGAGGATGTCGGCGTCGTGCTTCTTGAGCGCGTCGATGTAGGCCTCGACGTCCGAATTGACGCCGATGTCGATGACGTCGAAGCCGGCGCCCTCGAGCATCATGCCGACGAGGTTCTTGCCGATGTCGTGGATGTCGCCCTTGACCGTGCCGATGATAACGGTGCCGACGCGCGGCGCGCCTGTCTCGGCCAGGAGCGGCCGCAGGATCGCCATGCCGGCCTTCATCGAGTTGGCGGCGAGCAGCACCTCGGGCACGAAGAGAATGCCGTCGCGGAAGTCGATACCGACGATGCGCATTCCCTCGACGAGCGCGTCGTTGAGCGTCTTCTCGGCCGACCAGCCTCGATCGAGAAGAATGGTGGTGCCCTCGACGATCTCGTCAGCGAGGCCGTCGTAGAGGTCGTCGTGCATCTGGCTGACGAGTTCGTCGTCGGCGAGTTCGGCGAGAACGATGTCGCCGGCGTCCTGGGTCATGGTCTGATCCTTTGCGACAGGGGCGCCATAGGGATGGCCCCCATTCCACCCCCTCAATAAGTTCGCGCGTGAAAACGCTCTATCCTGGCGCGGACAAAAACTTATCGAAATCCGACACGTCTTTGAAATTTTTAGGGAAATCCAAACGAACGCCGCCGGGAGACTGGCTCCCGGCGGCCGGTTCGTCGGACGTGCGACGCCGTCTACTTGGCGTCGAGGTCTTCAATCACGTAGGTCTTTTCGTGACTGAGGCCCATGTAGAGGCACAGGCACATGGCGATCAGCACCACCGCGAACGGCAGGCCCACGGTGATCGCCGCGGCCTACAGCGCTGTCAGGGCGTCGGCGCCGCCGCCGAACAGCAGCGCCGCCGCAACGACGCCCTCGATGGTCGCCCAGAAGATGCGCTGCACCACCGGCGCGTCGACCTTGCCGCCGACGGCAAGCGTCATCAATCTCGGCAGTTCCAACGACACCAATGGCAGTGGCGACGTATGCATCGCCTATGCCTTCGCGCGCGTGCCGGGGCTGGTGGCCATCGGCAGTTACACGGGTAACGGCAACGCCGACGGCACCCTCGTGCCGATGAACGATGCAGCAAGCGGGTTCAGTCCCGCCTGAATCATGCTGAAACGTGTCGACGCTCCTGCCTCGTGGAACGTAATCGATGCCGTTCGGTCGCCGTTCAATCCAGTCGACTACTTCCTGCAGCCGGACAACACTGGCGTCGACAATAACGTCACCGGTTTGTGCGACCTGACTGCCAACAGCATGAAGAACCTCAAGGCGACAGGTTATTGGAACAACAGCGGCGCCACGTACGCCTACGTCGCCTTCGCCAAGTTCCCGTTCGGCGGGGCCGGGGTGGCGTAGGCACGCGCCCGTTACCGGCGGAACAAAGCAACCGAAACGGCAAGCGCCGCCCTTCGGGGCGGCGCTTTCTGCGTTACGCCCTAAGCTTTTCGTTATCCGGGTCGTAAGGGCTTTCGGCGATGACGGTCACCTTGTGGCGCTTGCCGAGGATGTCCATCTCCAGTTCGGTGCCGATCTCGCCCAAGTCAGGCCGCAGCATGGCGAGTGCCAGCGACTTGCCAACGCGGAAGCCGTAGTTGCCGCCCGTGGCCCGGCCGACGTTCTCGTCTCCCAGGAAGATGGCGTTGTTGCCGAGCGCGTCGGCGTCGGTGACGCTGTGCACCTCGAGCGTCACGAAGCGGTTCTTGAAGCCCTGCTGTTGCCATCGCACCAGCGCGTCGCGGCCGATGAAGTCGCCCTTGTTCGGATGCACGAAGCGCTCGAGGCCGGACTCGAACGCCGCGTACTCGATGGAAAGCTCGGTACCGACGAGGCGGTAGGACTTCTCGATCCTGAGCGAGTCCATGGCGCGGATGCCGAAGGGCTTCAACCCCAAGTCGGCGCCGGCCGCCATCAGCGCATCGAAGATGTGGTTCTGGTATTCGATCGGATGGTGCAACTCCCAGCCCAACTCGCCGACGAAGTTGATGCGCTGCGCCAGCGTGGGCGCGAAACCGACGTCGATCTGCCGGCCGGTGAGCCAGGGGAAGGCGGCGTTGGAAAAGTCGCTGCGCGAGACCCGTTGCATGAGTTCTCGCGACTTCGGCCCGGCGACGACCAAGACGCCGATCTGGTTGGTGAGTGCTTCGAAACGGACCGAGCCGTCGGCCGGCAGTTGCTTCTTCAGGTAATCATGGTCGAAGCGCTGCAGCGCGCCGGCGGAGACGAGATAGAACGAGTCCGCGGCCTCGCGCATGACGGTGAATTCCGAGCGCACGCCGCCGTTGATGTTGAGCGCATGGCAAAGGCCGATGCGGCCGACCTTCTTCGGCAGCCGGTTGGCGAGCAGGCGGTCGAGCCAGGCCTCTGCACCGGGCCCTGAAATGCGGCACTTGGCGAAGGCGGTCATGTCGAGCAGGCCGACGTTCTCGGCGACGTTCCTGCACTCCGCCTCGATCGCCTTGAACCACTTGGAGCGGCGGAACGACCAATCGTCCTTCTGCTCCATGCCGGGCTGTGCGAACCAGTTCGGCCGTTCCCAGCCGAACTTCTGGCCGAACACGGCGCCCAAGTCCTTCATGCGGTCGTAGCAGGGTGCTGTGCGGAGCGGCCTGGCGGCCTCGCGCTCCTCGTCCGGAAAATGGATGGTGAAGACGTTGCGGTAGGCTTCCTCGTTCTTCTCGATCAGGAAGCTCTTGGTGCAGTAGTCGCCGAAGCGGCGCGGATCGACGCCGAGCATGTCGACGCTGGGCGCGCCCTCGACCATCCATTGGGCCAACTGCCAGCCCGCACCCCCGGCGGCCGTGATGCCGAACGAGTGGCCCTCGTTGAGCCAGAAATTCTTGAGGTCCCAGGCCGGGCCGACGATCGGGCCGCCGTCCGGCGTGTAGCAGATGGCGCCGTTGTAGACCTGCTTGACGCCGACCTCGCCGAAGGCCGGCACGCGGTTGATGGCGGCCTCGATGTGCGGCTCGAGGCGGTCGAGGGCTTCCTGGAACAGCTCGTATTCGCTGTCCGGCGAGGGGCCGTCGACGTAGCAGGCCGGCGCGCCGACCTCGTAGGGGCCGAGGATCAGACCGCCGGCCTCTTCGCGCATGTACCACGACCCGTCCGACTCGCGCAGCACGCCCATTTCGGGCAGGCCTTGTTCGTGGCGGGCGAGGATCTCTGGATGCGGCTCGGTGACGATGTACTGGTGTTGCACCGGGATCACCGGGATTTCGAGGCCGACCATGGCGCCGGTCTGGCGCGCGAAGTTGCCGGTGGCGCTGACCACGTGTTCGCAGACGATGTCGCCCTTGTCGGTCGAGACCTTCCATTCGCCCGATGGCGTCTTCGAGATGCCGGTGACGGTGGTGAAGCGGTTGATCTCGGCGCCCAGGTTGCGCGCGCCCGTGGCCATCGCCTGGGTCACGTCGGCCGGCTGGATGTAGCCGTCTTCCGGATGCACGATGCCGCCGACCAGGCCGTCCGTGTTGCAGAGCGGCCAAAGCACCTTGATCTCAGCCGGGGTCAGGAACCGGACCTCGACGCCGAGCGTGGCTGCGACGCCGGCATACTGGCGGTATTCGTCCATGCGCTCGGCGTTCATGGCGAGGCGGATGTTGCCGACCTGCCGGAGCCCCACGTCCTTACCGGTCTCGGCTTCGAGGGTTTGGTAGAAGGCGACCGAATAGCGGTGCAACTGGCCGACGCTGTAGCTCATGTTGAACAGCGGCAGCAGGCCGGCGGCGTGCCACGTCGAGCCCGAGGTCAGTTCCTTGCGTTCGATCAGGACGCAGTCGGTCCAGCCCTTCTTGGCCAGATGATAGAGCGTCGATACGCCGACGACGCCGCCACCGATCACCACCACGCGCGCATGGGTCTTCATTTCGCACCTCCCCGGTTTCGGCGCCAGTTTCCAACGCTTCGTAAGGGCATGGCAAGGAAACTGCTTATCCCGGCTCGACGCTTCCTTTACCGTTTCCGCCGTCCGGCCCGGCCAAGGTGGCGTTCCCGGGAAAAAACATGGCGCAAGCCGGCCAGATTTTTATGGTATCCACGCCATATTGGGGGTGGTTTACCGGGAGGGGCCCGACGCATATGACCGACGCATCCAGGAGTTCCCGCCGCGGCGGGCGCGCCGCGCGCCACAGCCTGCGCGAAGCCCAGGCCGCCAATGCGGCCCGGGCCGCCTATGTCAACCGTAGAATCCCGCTGACCGAGCTTTGCTCGGAAGAGGGTCTCGAGATCATCGAGGCCAACGCCGAGACGCTGCTCCAGGAAATCGGCCTCGACTTCAAGGGCGATCCGGAAGTGCTGGCGATGTGGAAGGACGCCGGCGCCGACGTCGATGGCGAGCGCGTGCGTTTCGGGAAGGGCCTGGTGCGCTCGATCCTCAAGACCGCGCCCGAGACCTACGTCCAGCATGCCCGCAATCCCGCCCGCAATGTCGTCTTCGGCGGTCCCAACACGATATTCGCGCCGGTCTACGGGCCGCCGTTCGTGCACGACCTCGACCAGGGCCGGCGTTACGGCACCATCGCCGATTTCGAGAACTTCGTGCGCCTCGCCTACGTCGCGCCGCAAATCCACCATTCCGGCGGCACCGTCTGCGAACCGGTCGACATCCCCGTCAACAAGCGCCATCTCGACATGGTCTATGCCCACATGCGGCTTTCCGACAAGCCGTTCATGGGCTCGGTCACCGCCGGCGAACGCGCCGCCGACACGGTCGCCATGAGCGAGATTCTGTTCGGCAAGGATTTCGTCGCCGAGAAGACAGTGGCGACCAGCCTGATCAACGTCAATTCGCCGATGACCTACGACGAGGTCATGCTGGCCGCGCTCAAGACCTATGCCCGCGCCGGCCAGGCGGTGATCGTGACGCCGTTCATCATGTCCGGTGCCATGGGGCCGGTCAGCGCCGCCGGCACGCTCGCCCAGGCCTTGGCCGAGGCGACGGCGGGCATGGCGCTGGCGCAGCTCTGCCGGCCGGGCGCGCCGGTGGTGTTCGGCCTGTTTTCATCGGCGCTCTCCATGCAGTCGGGCGCGCCGACCTTCGGCACGCCGGAGCCGACCCTGGTGATGTCTGCGGCGGCGCAGCTCGCGCGGCGCCTCAAGCTGCCGTTCCGTTCCGGCGGCTCGCTCTGCGCCTCCAAGCTGCCCGACGCGCAGGCCGCCTTCGAAAGCGCCAATTCGCTGATGCCGGCCGTGCTCTGCGGCATCAATTTCGTGCTGCACGGCGCCGGCTGGCTCGAGGGCGGTCTTTCGTCGAGCTACGAGAAGTTCGTCATGGATTGCGACCAGCTCGGCATGGCGGCGACGCTGCTCGCCGGCTACGACCTGACCGAAAACGGCCAGGCCATGGACGCCATCCGCGAGGTCGGCCCCGGCGGCCACTACCTCGGCTGCGCCCATACCCAGGCCAATTTCGAGACCGCCTTCTACCGCTCGACACTCGCCGACAACAACGCCTTCGAGCATTGGGAGGCGGCCGGCAGCCAGGACATGGCGCAACGTGCCAACGCGCTCTGGAAAGCCTGGCTTGCGGATTACGAACAGCCCGCCCTCGATCCCGGCATCGACGAGGCGCTCAAGGCCTACATCGGCGAGCGTAAGGCGGCGATGGCCGACAAGTGGGCCTGAGCCAGGCCCCGAATCAGTCCGCGCGGTCAAGGATTTGTTGACGCCATTGTGAGGCATTTTCCCTCATGGCGCGCGTTAAGGACGATTTTCGGAATCTAAGGGGGCCTGAGAAGGCCGCGATCTTCATGTTCGCGGTCGGCAACCGGCATTCGGCGCCGCTCTTCGAAAAAATGGACGACGAGGAAATTCGAAACCTGTCCCAGGCGATGTCGTCGCTCGGCACCGTCAGCGCCAGCACCATCGAACGTCTGTTCGTCGAGTTCGCCGACAGCTTGAGCGGTTCGGGCGGTCTCGTCGGCTCCATTGGCTCGACCGAGCGCCTGTTGATGAGCGCGTTGCCGGAAGGGCGCGTCAACCAGATCATGGAAGAGATGCGCGGTCCGGCCGGCTGCACCATGTGGGACAAGTTGAATAACGTCAACGAGGCGGTGCTGGCCAACTATCTTAAGAACGAATACCCGCAGACCGTGGCCGTGATGATGTCGAAACTGCGTACCGACCACGCATCGCGCGTGCTGGCGATCCTGCCGGAGAATTTCTCCCTGGAAGTGATCGTGCGCATGCTGTGCATGGAGCCGGTGCAGAGGGAGATTCTGGACCACGTCGAAAAAGACCCTGCGGACCGAGTTCATGACCAACCTTGCGCGCACGGCCAGGCGCGACAGCCACGAACTGATGGCGGACATCTTCAACAACCTCGACCGCGCGACCGAGAACCGGTTCATGACGTCGTTGGAGGAGCGCAACCGCGAGGCGGCGGAACGTATCCGTCAGTTGATGTTCACCTTCGACGACCTTGCCCGAGTCGACGCCGGCGGTATCCAGACTCTGCTCAGGCAGGTCGAGAAGGACCAGCTCGGCCTGGCGCTCAAGGGCGCCTCGGACGTGGTCCGGGAGCTGTTCTTCGCCAACATGTCGGAACGCGCCGGCAAGATGATGAAGGAAGACATGGAGGCGATGGGCGCGGTGTGCCTGAAGGACGTCGACGAGGCGCAGGCCGCCATCGTCTCCGTCGCCAAGGCATTGTCCGATTCCGGCGAGATCGTCATCGCCGGCAACGACGCGGAGAGCGAACTCGTCTACTGATCTTCCGTGCCGACGCCACCGCGCTCAGCGGAAGGCGATGCCGAGCTTGCCGATACCATCGATCTCGATCTCGACGTCGGCCGGCCCTTCGATCCATTGCACCACTGTCAGGCTGCCGGTCAGGATGAACTCGCCGGCTTTGATGATCTCACCGCGTTCGGCCTTGAGGTTGGCGAACCAGGCGACCGCCTCCAGCGGATGGCCCATCACGGCGGCGCCGGTGCCGCTGTCCATGACCTTGCCGTTGACGCTGACCTTGCCGGTCAGCGCGGCGAGGTCGAGGCCCTGCCAGTCTTCCGTCGGTTCGCCCAGGACGGCGCCGGCGCCGAAGAAATCGTCGGCGACGAGCGTCGGCACGCCGATGGCGGGGCCGCCTTGGTAGCGGTTGTCGACGATTTCGATGGCCGGCATGATCGCGCGCACGAAACCGGCCGCCGCCACGCGGTCGAAGGGCGCCTTGGCGGGGTCGAGGTCGTGCGCCATGACCACGCCGACCTCGCATTCGACGCCGGGTTTGACGAATTCGCTCAGGTTCAGCTCGGCCCTGCCGTGATGTACGTCGGCGGCGCTTACGCTGCCGGCGCAAGGATGGCCGATGCCCAAATTCTCCTGCATCGCCTTGGTCGTGCAACCGATCTTGTAGCCGACGCGGTGGACGGTGCGGCGCTCGGCCAGGATGCCGTGCAGCACTTCCTGCACCGAGTAGCCGTCGTCGAGGGTTTCGGGACGGCAGATATCGGGCAGCGGCGCCAAGGCGGTATGCGCCTCGCGCTTGGCGGCGATCAGTTGCGCGGCGGTCATCTCGCGAGACATCGGCCCTCCGTCGGTTTTCTCTGGCGTTCTCCCGTAGGCGATCGGGCGATGGTAAGGCAGTTGCCTTGCTTCGCCAATGGTGGGATGATGCCCGGCCTGACATTCGGGGAGGCCAGCGATGACCAAGTTGAGGACGGGCGATCCGTGGATGCCGGCGGCGGACTACGGCCGCTCGCTGAAAGGTCTCAGCGTCAATCTCCTGGTCCAGGCCGTGGCCCGGGCCGTCGCCTTCCAGAAAGACGTGTTCGGCGCCGAGGTGGTCTATGCCGATCCGGATTTCGCCGTGCTCCGGGGTTTCGGCGCGGAATGGATGCTCCACGCCGACCACACCTATTCCGACCATCCGCTCAAGGGCAGCCTGGGGGGTGGCCCGGCCGGCGATCTGGCGCGCGGCGTCGGTGTCGAACTCAGGCTGCACGGCTGCGATCCGGACGCGGCCGAGGCCAAGGCGCGGGCCAGGGGCGAGATCGTGCTCGCCGGCGCCATGGACAAGCCGCACGGGCTGCGCGAGGCCTATCTGATCGATCCGGACGGTTATCTCTGGGTGCCGGACGTGCCGCTCGCCGGCGGCTAACGCAACCGGAAGCCCTTTCCGATCTCGTCGCCCGGTTCGCACCAGAACCGGCTCTCGCCGGTGAAATGCGCTGCGCCCGCGACCTCAACGACGACCGCCTTGATCTGTCCGCATGTGGTTTCGCGGACCGCCTTGCCGGTGAACTCGGCGCCGGTGACGCTCTCGAAGCGGCGTTCCTCGCCGAGCCGGACGAGCTTGCGGCGGTGTTGCAGAGCGATGCGCGCGGTGACGCCCGAACCGGTCGGGCTGCGGTCGACCTGGGCGTCGGCGAAGACGCAGACATTGGCGCTGGCGCCGTCGCCCTGGTCGTTGCCGTCGGTGAGGATGGTGCCGTAGAGGAAGGCGAGGTCGGCGCTGTCGGGATGGCTGAGCGGAATCTCGCGCCTGGCTGCCTCGGAGACGGCGCTGGCGGCGTCGATCAGGTCGCGCGTCCGCGAGGCGCGCACGTCGAGGCCGAACTGGTCGGCTGCGACCACTGCGTAGAACGCGCCGCCATAGCCAATGTCGACGATGACGGGGCCGTAGGCGGCGGTCATCACCGTCTTTTGCAGCGCGAAGGCGAAGGCCGGCACGCTCTCGAAGCGGACCCGTCCGGCGCGTCCGCCGCGGACCTCGACCGTGACCGCGACCGGGCCGCAGGGGCATTGGATGGTGAACGTCGCTTCCGGCTCGCGCGCCGCGACCAGGCCGCGCTCGACGGCATAGCGGCCGAGTGCGATGACGGCATGGCCGCACATGGTCGAATAGCCCTCGTTGTGCATGAACAATACGGCCATGTCCGCGCCAGCGATGTTGGGCGCGACGGGAATGACGCCGTACATGTCGGCGTGGCCGCGTGGCTCGAACATCAGCATGCGCCTCAGATGATCGAGGTGTTCGCGCGCGTAACGGCGCTTGTCGAGGATGGTGCGGCCTGGAATGTCGGGATAGCCCTGCGTGACGATGCGCACCGGCTCGCCGCCTGTGTGCATGTCGAGGGTGGCGACTTCGACGGGGCTCGCGCCGGTCATGCCGCGTCGGGTCTCTTGTAAAGCCCCTTGACGCCCTCGACCGCGACGAACCGGTCGGTCAGGCTGAGCACGGTCTCGGCGCTGCCGAGGAACAGCTTGCCGTCGGCGGGCATCATGTCGACGATCATCTCCAACACCTGGCCCTGGGTTTCGCGGTCGAAATAGATCAGCACGTTGCGGCAGAACACGTAGTCGAACATGCCGAGGTCGCGCTGGTTCTCCAGCAGGATGGCCTTGCGGAAGCTGACCCGGTCGCGATACGGCGACTTGAACCGACAGTTGGCGCCCTCCTGCTGGAAATACTTCAGCATCATCTCGACCGGCAGGCCGCGCTGCACCTCGAACTGGCTGTAGAGTGCCGCCTGCGCCTTCTCCAGGATCTTCAGCGAGAGGAAGTCGGCCATGCCGCCGGGCATTTCGTGGCGTGCGATCAATTCTTCGCGGAGGCTGGCGGAAACCAAAGTTAGCAGGCGTTCTGCGATGGCCACCGGCATGCGCCTGCGCCGCACCAGGGCTTCCTGCACCGACTCGGCCTCGCCCAGCGAGTCGATCACCTTGTCGAACGTCTCGCGCGAAATCTCGGCGCCGTCGTTGGCGACGAGGGTGCCGACCACGCTCTCGCGTTCGGTCTCGACCAGCGCCTTGGAAATCCGTTCCGAGACGTGCGGGCGCTGCCCCACGGCGATCTGCTTGGTTTCGCTGTCAGCGGCGATGATGGCGATGAGGTCGTCGTCGCTCAGCACTTCGGAAGAGCGGATCAACGGCAATGCGACCGGGTCGACGTCGGAAGCGAGCGCCACCGCGACGTCATGCGGGATCGACGGGTTTTCCTTCAGGGTATCGGCGAGGGCTTCGCGCACCCGCACTTCCGCGTCCTTGATCATGATGCGGAAGATTTCCTCGGCGATACCGCGTTCGGCCTCGCCCAGGGCCGGGCCGAAGCTGACGCCGATCTTGACCGCCGCCTCGGCACGAGATTGCGCCGACGGGTCGGCCAGCAGCCGTTCCACGTCGCGGGCGGTCAGCGGTGTCTTTGCCATGGCGATCGATTCCACCGAGAGAAATCACGGCCACGCCGTGTTGTCCCGGCAGGCGCGCCCGTATTCCGAAAGTCTAGTTGCTGGACCGCATAAAGAGTAGCGAATTCGCCGTCGCTCAGACGCCGACGCGGGCTCCGTACTCGCGGCTCGCGTCTTCGAGCCAGGTCCAGACGTATTCGGCGAAACTGGCTGCAACGACGATCTCGAAACAGGGGGGCTTGCCGCGACCGGCGGCGACACAGCGGATCAGGGCGCTGGAACGCGCGATCATGGTTTCGGCGGCGCGGCCGGGGCCGAAGGCGGCCGGATACAGGTCGATCGAGGTTCCCTTGGCGAGTACGTCGCGGGCGTTCGGCCCGGAAACGCGGATCGTGGTGCGGCCGTAGCCGACGGGCACCACCGTGGCGAACTGGCCGGCGAGGGCGGCGCGGAGACGGGTCGCCACGCCGTCG
Source organism: Rhodospirillaceae bacterium (assembly GCA_038110665.1). GTDB lineage: Bacteria > Pseudomonadota > Alphaproteobacteria > Rhodospirillales > Casp-alpha2 > TMED8. Next base: position 12,836 of record JAYNJY010000026.1, read on the forward strand.
CCCATTGTCGGCGCGGTGACGACAAGCCATTCGTCGGGACCCAGGCCAATTATATGGATTTCGTCATTGCCGGTCGCGACGGTATTCGGCGCCTTTGGCGGTTCGATGTCGATCACGCTTTTGACCGCGGCGGTGAAAGCCAGATCGTCGGCGTCGCCGCGCAGGTTCAGCATGTCACGATGGCGAACTTCGGCAAGCTCCACGCCGGCGTCGGCGAGGCCTTCGTCGGCGAGCGCGCGGGCATCGAGATGCAGATGCGCCAGCGGGCTCTGGCGGAGATAGGCGTCAGCCATGCAGCTTCTCCCCATGGGGGTCATAGAACACCGGTGACGTCACGGTCGCGGCGATGGTCCGGTCGGCGAGCGGAACATAGACGGTCTCGCCGAGGCGCGCGCGGCCGCCCTTGACCAAGGCCAGCGCGAAGGCGCAGTCCATGGTCGGCGAATGGTAGCTCGACGTGACGTGGCCGATCATCGGCACTGGGTCGGTGACTGGCAGCTTGACGTTCTTCATGGCGGTGATCTGGCCGCCTTCCGGCAGCACCGCCTTGGGATCGAGCGGCAGAAGGCCGACCAGTTGCTTGCGGTCGTCGCGCATGCTG
>JAYNJY010000026.1:13446-16639 GCA_038110665.1 Rhodospirillaceae bacterium
GTCGGCGCGGGCGAGCGAGCGCTTGCCGAGGAAGTCCTTTTTCTTCGAAAGCGCCCAGGCCATGCCGACGTCGGCGGGGGTCACCGTGCCGTCGGTCTCCTGGCCGACGATGATGTAGCCCTTCTCGGCGCGCAGCACGTGCATGGTCTCGGTGCCGAACGGCGTGATGCCGTACTTTTCGCCGGCGTTCATCAGCGCCGTCCACAGGCTGAGCCCGTAGCTCGCCGGCACGTTGATCTCGTAGGACAGCTCACCGGTGAAACTGACCCGGAAGACCCGGGCCGGGATGCCGACGACCTTGCCCCGGCGCATGGCCATGAACGGGAAGGCCTCGCGCGAGAGGTCGATGTCGTCGGTTAATTCCGCCAGCAGGTCGCGCGCGCGCGGGCCGCAGAGCGTGATGTTGGCCCAGGCTTCGGTGACCGAGGTGCAGCGGACCTTCAACTCTGGCCATTCCGTCTGCAGCCATTCCTCGAGCCATTCGAGCACGCGCGCCGCGTTGCCGGACGTCGTCGTCATCAGGAAATGGTTTTCGCCGAGGCGCGAGGTGACGCCGTCGTCGATGATCATGCCGTCCTCGCCGAGCATCAGGCCGTAGCGGCATTGGCCGACCTCGAGCTTGTCCCAGGCGTTGGTGTAGACGCGGTTGAGGATGGTCACCGCGTCCGGACCCTGGATGTCGATCTTCCCGAGGGTCGAAGCGTCAAGAATGCCGAGCGCGCTGCGCACGGCCAGGCATTCGCGGAGCACTGCCGCTTCCTTGTCCTCGCCCTTCTTCGGGTAGTACCACGGCCGCTTCCATTGGCCGACGTCTTCCCACTTGGCGTTGGCGAGTTCGTGCCAACGGTGGATCGGGGTGGCGCGCACCGGGTCCATCAGCGCGCCGATGTCGCGCCCGGCGAGCGCGCCGATGGTGACCGGCGTGAACGGCGGGCGGAACGTCGTGGTGCCGATCTGGCCCGGGTTGTCGACGCCCAAGGCCTGGCCGAGCACGGCCATGCCCTGGATGTTGCCAGTCTTGCCTTGGTCGGGCGCCATGCCGAGCGTGGTGTAGCGCTTGGCGTGCTCGATCGAGGTGTAGCCCTCGCGCGCCGCCAGTTGCACGTCGGCGACGGTGACGTCGTGCGCCTGGTCAAGGAAGTGCTTGCCGCGGCGGCCGATCGGCTGCGTGGTCGGCACCACCCACAACAGTCGGGGGGCGGCTTCCTCCTCGCCATGCGCGGCGGGAGCCTTCTTGCGGGTCTGCTTCCGGGCGCCGGCGTCGCGCGCCGCCCCCTTGCCCGCCTCGAAGCCGCCGGCGAGGCAGTCGGCGAGCGCGAAATCGCCGTTAGCAGCGCCGACCGAACGGCAGGCCTGCAGCGTTTCGCCGGGCAGGAAGATGCCGCGCGCCTCGTCGAAGCGGCATTTGCCGCCGGCATGGGAATGCAGGTGGACGGCCGGGTTCCAGCCACCGGACGACGCAACCACGTCGCAGTCGATATGGCGGGCCTTGCCGGTGACGCCGTCGCCCCAGTCGTTCAGGGCCATGACCTCGACGCTCTTCACCCCCTTGGTGCCGTCGACCGCCGTTACCGCGGCGCCGTCGATGATCTCGATGCCGGCGGCCATGGCCTGGTCCGCGAGGTCGCCGGCCGGTTCCGGTCGGAGGTCGACCACCGTCGGCACCATGACGCCGGCGGCCTTGAGGTCGAGCGCCGTGCGGTAGGCGTGGTCGTTGTTGGTGAACAGCACGACGCGCTTGCCGGCGGCGACGCCGTAGCGGTTGGCGTAGGCACGCACGGCGCCGGCCAGCATGACGCCGGGCCGGTCGTTGTCGGAGAAGATCAGCGGCCGCTCGATGGCGCCGGTGGCCAGCACCACCTGCTTGGCGCGCACCCGCCAGATGCGCTGGCGCGCGCCGCCGGCGCCGTCGGCCTGGGTCGGCCCCAGGTGCTGGCAAAGGCCCATGAAGTTGTGGTCGTAGTAGCCGAATGCAGCCGTGCCGGTGAGTACGCGGGTGTCTTCCGCCGCGTCCAGCTCGGCCATCACGGCCGCGACCCAATCGGCGGCGGGCGCGTCCATGACCTCGCGGCTATCGTTCAGCAGCCATCCGCCGGCGCGGTCCTGGTCGTCGGCGAGAATGACGCGCGCACCCGCCCGCGTCGCCGCCAGCGCCGCGGCGAGGCCGGCCGGTCCGGCACCGACCACCAGCACGTCGCAATGCGCGTTCATGCGGTCGTAGTGGTCGGGGTCGGGATCGCTCGGCGCGTAGCCGAGCCCGGCCGCCTTCCTGATGAAGTGCTCGTAGAAATGCCACGCCGGCGCTGGCCACATGAAGGTCTTGTAGTAAAAGCCGGCCGGGATTATCCGGTGGAACAGCCCCATCACGCCCATCAGGTCGAACTCGGGGCCGGGCCAGCAATTGATGCTCTCGGCGGAAAGCCCGTCGTAGAGCCGGACTCGCGTCGCCTGCTGGTTGGGCAGCGTGCGCGCGCCGGTCTCCAACTGCACCAGCGCGTTCGGTTCCTCGACGCCGGCGGAGAAGATGCCGCGCGGGCGGTGGTACTTGAAGCTGCGCCCGACCACGCCGACGCCGTTGGCGATCAGCGCCGAGGCCAGCGTGTCGCCCTCGTAGCCCTTGAGCCGGCGGCCGTTGAAGCTGAACGAAAGGCTCTTGGCGCGGTCGACCAGACCGCCCTCGGCAAGGCGGAAGCCGCTCATGGCTGCACCTTTTTGGGCGGCTTCCTGCCCATCTCGTAGACCGCGAGGATTTCGTTGGTGGCGGTGTTGCGCGCGACGTTGAACCAGCGCCGGCAGCCGTGGCGATGCACCCAGCGCTCCAGGAACACGCCCTTGGTGTTCTTGCGCATGAACAGGTATTCAGCCCAGTCGGCGTCGGATAAGGTTTCCGGCCGCTTCGGCCGCTCGATGTGGGCTTCGCCGCCCTGGTGGAACTCGCTTTCCTCGCGCGCGCCGCAGTAGGGGCATTCGATCAGCAGCATGGCCGGGCCCTCAGTGCGCCACTGCGGCGGCACCGTGCTCGTCGATGAGCGCGCCGGTGGTGAAACGGTCGAGCGAGAAGGGGGCGTTCAAGGGGTGCGGTTCGTCCCTGGCGATGGTTTGCGCGAACACCCAGCCCGAGCCCGGTGTCGCCTTGAAGCCGCCGGTGCCCCAGCCGCCGTTGATGTAGAGGCCCTCGACCGGGGTCTTGGAG
>JAYNJY010000026.1:16649-18805 GCA_038110665.1 Rhodospirillaceae bacterium
ATCGGGCTGGCGTCCGGGCAGGTATCGACGATGCCGCCCCACTGGCGCATCAGCCGAAGCCGGCTGAAGATCGGGAACAGTTCGCAGAGCGCGCCCAACTGGCCCTCGATGACGTGCAGCGAGCCGCGCTGCGAGTAACCGTGATAGCCGTCGATGCCGGCGCCGAGCACCAGCTCGCCCTTGTCGGACTGCGACACGTAGACGTGCACCGCGTTCGACATTACGACGCAGTTGTGGATCGGCTTGACCGGCTCGGAGACCATCGCCTGCAACGGATAGCTGTTGATCGGCAGGCGGATGCCGGCCATGGCAGCGAGTACGCTCGAATGGCCGGCGGCGACGATGCCGACCTTGGGCGCCTTGATCGTGCCGCGCGTGGTCTCGACGCCAACGACGCGACCGCCTTCGCGCAGGATACCGGTGACCTCGCACTGCTGAATGATGTCGACGCCCAGCGCATCGGCGCCGCGTGCGAACCCCCAGGCGACGGCGTCATGCCGCGCGACGCCACCGCGCCGCTGCAGAGAGGCGCCGAGGATCGGGTAGCGCGACTTCGGCGAGGTATTGATGATCGGCACCATCTCCTTGACCTGGCGCGTGGTCAGGATTTCGGAATCGATGCCGTTCAGCCGGATCGCGTTGACCCGACGTTCGAGTTCGCGCAGGTCGTGGAGGTTGTGCGCCAGGTTCATGACGCCGCGCTGGCTCAGCATGATGTTGAAGTTGAGGTCCTGGCTCAGGCCCTCGTAGAGCTTGAGCGCCTTCTCGTAGATCGCCGCGCTTTCGTCCCAGAGATAGTTGGAACGGATGATGGTGGTGTTGCGCCCGGTGTTGCCGCCGCCGATCCAGCCCTTTTCCAGCACGGCGACGTTGGTGACGCCGTGCTCCTTGGCGAGGTAGTAGGCGGTCGCCAGGCCGTGCCCGCCGCCGCCGACGACGATGGCGTCGTACTCGCCTTTGGGCTCCGGGCTGCGCCAGGCGCGGCGCCAGTCCTCGTGGTAAGAGAAGGCGTTCCGGATCAGGCTGAAGATCGAATATTTCTGCATGGTTCTGGTTACCATTGCGCCCGCCCGCCGACAAGGGACCCGAAGGCCGTCGCGGGCTGCCGGGCTCGCCATCTATGCCAGTTCCGACGGCGGCGGACTTTACCGGATGCGACGCCGGTTGTCCCGAACGCGCAGGCGCCGGCACGGCCCAGGGTTCAGGATTTGGCGCCCGGCTTTGCCAGCTTCTTGGCCGGTTCGGCGGCGGCCGCGCGCTTGAGGCCAAGCAGGCGCGGGTGCTCCATGAAGTACTGGTGCGCGCTGAAGCTCTGCGGGTGGTGCGAGAGCTTGCGGAACTCGCCGCTCGGCAGCAGCGTCCAGGACCGCGCCTTGTCGCGCAGGTTGACGTCCATGATGGTCAGAATCTGAGTGTGAACGTCGGCGTCCTCGACCGGCACCAGGGTTTCGACCCGGCGGTTGAGATTGCGTGGCATCCAGTCGGCAGACGAGATGAACACGCTCGCCTGTTTCGACGGCAGCTCGGCGCCGTTGCCGAAGCAGACGATGCGCGCGTGTTCGAGGTAGCGCCCGACGATCGAGCGCACGACGATGTTTTTCGAGAGGCCCGGAATTCCCGGCCTGAGGCAACAGATGCCGCGGATCACCAGCATGATCTTCACGCCGGCACTGGACGCCCGGTAAAGCGCGTCGATGATCTGGCCGTCGACGAGCGCGTTGAGCTTGACCCAGATGTTGCCGGGCCGGCTGGCGCGGGCGTGCTCGATCTCGTGGTCGATCAGCTTGAGCAGCGTCGGGCGCAGCTTGACCGGCGAGATCGCCAGCTTCTCCATCTCCTCCGGCCCGGCCGTGCCGGTGGTGAAGTTGAACACCTTGGCGGCGTCGCGAGCGAGCGCCGGGTTACAGGTGAACAGAGAGATGTCGGTGTAGATGCGCGCCGTGATCGGGTGGTAGTTGCCGGTGCCCCAGTGGCAATAGGTGCGGTACTTGTCGTCCTCGCGCCGCACCACGTAGGAAATCTTGGCGTGAGTCTTGAGGTGGATGAAGCCGTAGACGACCTGCACGCCGGCGCGTTCCAGGTCGCGCGCCCAGCGGATGTTGCGTTCCTCGTCGAAGCGCGCCTTCACCTCGACCAGCGCGGTCACCGACTTGCCG
>JAYNJY010000027.1:0-18479 GCA_038110665.1 Rhodospirillaceae bacterium
GTCGCTGACCATTGCCCTGACGCCGCCGCGCGACGCGCTTTACGCCCGCATCGAGGCGCGGCTCGACGCCATGATCGGCGCCGGCGCCCTCGACGAGGTCGCGGCGCTCGCCGCCATCGACCCCGGCGCCGACCAGCCGGCGATGAAGGCGCTCGGCGTGCCCGATCTCCGCCGGCACCTGGTGGGCGCGTGCGATCTCGCCGAGGCCATGGTCAAGGCCAAGCAGGCGACGCGTAATTTCGCCAAGCGCCAGCTCAGCTGGTTGCGCCACCAGATGGCCGCCGATCTGGTCATCGAGGACTTCGGCGACAAGGCGTTCGACGCCGCTTTGCCCGTGGTCCGGGAATTCCTAAGGACCGGCCAGACGCGATTGTGATATGCTCTCGCCAAGGACGGGAGGAGGGACAACAAATGATCGTCCTCTTGCGCACCGCCGTGACGGTCGGCGTGACCGCGATCATGTTACAAGCGGCGCCGGCCGGCGCCGCCGAACAGCGGCCGAGCCCGAAGGACCTCAGCGCCTTCTTCGCCGAGGTCGCGTTCGGTGCCGAGTACCTGGAGAAGGGCTCGCCCGTGATCCAGAAGTGGCTCGAGCCGATCCGCATCAACGTCTCGGCGATCGGCGGCAGGCTCCTCGACAAGCCCGGCGGCGGCAAGGAGCTAAAGCTCGAACGCGTCAGTCCCAAGCCCGAACAGATCAACCTGATCCGCAAGCAGATGCGGACCCTGCTCGGCCTCACCGGCGTCAAGTCGGAGAGCGCCAAGACGGCCGGAAAACAGACCAATTATTTCATCAAGTTCGTGCCACGCCTCGCCATGCACGCGCCGTTCCTGGTCAAGGGCGTCGACCCGGCGCTGTTGAAGAAGCTGGCCGCGCCGGGCGTCTGCTATTTCCTGACGGCGGCAGTCAAGGGCTCGATCAACTTGGCGACCATCGTCTTCAACAACGAGCTCGCGCCGGACGCCATGGACGCCTGCCTGCTCGAGGAGATCACCCAGACGCTCGGCCTGGTCAACGACTCCGACAAGATCAAGCCGTCGGTGTTCAACAACCGGGCTGCGCCGCGCGAGCTCAACCGCATCGACATCATTCTGATCAAGACCCTCTACGACAACCGCCTGCCGCCCGGCATGGTCAAGAAGCAGGCACTGCGGCGGGTCGACAAGATCGTCGCCGAACTCGACAAGAAGATGCCGTGAGCCGGCTTGAACAAGCGCCTTCCAGAACTTTTATGACGGCCAGCGATTTTTTTTTGTAATATTCGAAAAGATTCGCATAAAAAAACTTTTCGAAAATTCCTGTTTATGTGTTGACCATCCGGACCGAAATGACTAGGTTCCGGCTTCCCGAGGGCGTGCCTGGCGCGCCGGCGAAACAAAACGCAAGGAAGAGACCGGATCGATCGGGGGGCGGGGCCGTCGAGGGAGTCGGTTTTTTGACGACATCATCCGATCGGGTTCCGGCCCCGTCGGCCAAGGAGAGAAGACCATGGGCAACGACCAGATGAACGGCTCCGAGATCCTGCTGAAAGCCTTGGGCGAGCAGGACGTTACCGATATCTTCGGCTATCCGGGCGGCGCCGTACTGCCGATCTACGACGCGCTGTTCCAGCAAAACCGGCTGCGTCATATCCTGGTGCGCCAGGAAGGCGGCGCCGTGCACGCGGCCGAGGGCTACGCGCGCTCGACCGGCAAGGTCGGCGTCGTGCTGGTCACGTCCGGCCCCGGCGCCACCAACGCGGTCACCGGCCTGACCGACGCCCTGATGGACTCGATCCCGATCGTCTGCCTGACCGGCCAGGTGCCGACGCACCTGATCGGCAACGACGCCTTCCAGGAGGCCGACACCACCGGCATCACCCGGCCCTGCACCAAGCACAACTACCTGGTCAAAGACGTGAACGACCTCGCCCGGGTCGTGCACGAGGCCTTCCACGTGGCGCGTTCCGGCCGGCCCGGCCCGGTCGTCATCGACCTGCCCAAGGACGTGCTCATGGCCAAGGGGCCGTACACGCCGAAGTCCAAAGTCAAGATCAAGAGCTACAATCCGCAGGTGAAGGGCGATCTCGGCCAGATCAAGGCCGCCGTCCAGGCCATCGCCAAGGCCGAGCGGCCGCTCATCTACGCCGGCGGCGGCGTCATCAATTCGGGCCCCGCCGCGTCGCAATTGTTGAACCAGTTCGTCAAGCTGACCGGCGCGCCCTGCACGCTGACGCTGATGGGGCTCGGCGCGTTTCCGGCCTCCGACAAGCAGTACCTCGGCATGGTCGGCATGCACGGCACCTACGAATCGAACCTCGCCATGCACGGCTGCGACGTCATGGTCTGCATCGGCGCGCGCTTCGACGACCGCGTCACCGGCCGGCTCGACGCCTTCGCGCCGGACGCCTTCAAGATCCACATCGACATCGACCCGTCCTCGATCAACAAGAACGTGCCGGTCGACATCCCCATCGTCGGCGACGTCGGCCACGTGCTCGAGGACATGATCAAGGTCTGGCGCTCGTCGCAGGCCAAGCTCGACGCCAAGGCGCTCAAGGCGTGGTGGGCCAAGATCGAGGAATGGCGCGCCGTTGACTGCCTCAAGTTCAAGCAGGACAGCGACATCATCAAGCCGCAGTACGCGATCCAGCGCCTCTACGAACTGACCAAGAAGGACAAGCGCGACGTCTACATCTCGACCGAGGTCGGCCAGCACCAGATGTGGGCGGCGCAGTACTTCGGCTTCGACGCGCCCAACCACTGGATGACGTCGGGCGGGCTCGGCACCATGGGCTACGGCCTGCCGGCCGCCATGGGCGTCCAGGTCGCCTATCCGGATGCGCTCTGCATCGACATCGCCGGCGAGGCGTCGTTCCTGATGAACGTGCAGGAACTGTCCACCATCAAGCAGTACCGGCTGCCGGTGAAGTCGTTCATCCTCAACAATTTCTACATGGGCATGGTGCGCCAGTGGCAGGAACTGCTGCACGGCGGCCGCTACTCGGAAAGCTACATGGCGAGCCTGCCGGACTTCAACAAGCTGGCCGAGAGCTTCGGCATGGTCGGGCTGCGCGCCACCAAGGCGAGCGAGGTCGACGACGTGATCAAGGAGATGCTGGCCACCGACAACGCGGTGATCTGCGACATCCATGTCGACCAGCGGGAAAACTGCTTCCCGATGATCCCGTCTGGCGCGGCGCACAACGAGATGCTGCTCGGCCCCGCCGACGAACGCGAGAAGCCGATTTCCGAGGAAGGCATGGTGCTGGTCTGAGCCCCGGGCTCGGCATTGCAATCGACGGTCAGTCACCTATAAGAATGTGCCGCCGCCGGGGCCCTGGGCCCCGGCGCGGTGCGCGAAGGCGGGAGTGAATTGAGTTGAACGCGCAATCGAAGACGGAAAACACCCATACCGTCGCTGTCCTGGTCGACAACGAACCGGGCGTGCTGGCGCGCGTCATCGGGCTCTTTTCGGGCCGCGGCTACAACATCGAAAGCCTGACGGTGGCCGAGATCGACGCCGAGAACAGCTTGAGCCGCATCACCATCGTCACCACCGGCACGCCGATGATCATCGAGCAGATCAAGGCGCAGCTACACCGCCTGGTGCCGGTGCACGAGGTCTCCGACCTGACCCTCGAGGGCGACAGCGTCGAGCGCGAGCTGGCGCTGATCAAGGTCGCCGGCAGCGGCGAGAAGCGCGTCGAGAGCCTGCGCATCGCCGACATCTTCCGTGCCCGCGTCGTCGACACCACCAGTACCTCTCTCGTGTTCGAGATCGTCGGCAAGTCGAGCAAGGTCGACGCCTTCATCGAATTGATGCGGCCCCTGGGCCTCGTCGACGTCTCGCGCACCGGCGTCGCCGCCATCTCGCGCGGCGCGAAATCCAAGGAACGGGCGGACTGAACCGCCGAGCTGCAACCCAATATTGAAATCAAGGGGATACCTGAGAATGCGTGTTTATTACGATCGCGATGCCGATGTGAACCTGATCAAGGACAAGAAGATCGCCATCGCTGGCTACGGCAGCCAGGGCCATGCCCATGCCCTCAACCTCCGCGACTCCGGCGTCAAGGACGTGGTCGTGGTGCTGCGTCCGGGCTCGGGTTCGGCCAAGAAGGCGGAAGCCGGCGGCTTCAAGGTGATGGCCGCCGCCGACGCCGCCGAGGACGCCGACATCTTCATGATCCTGACCCCGGACGAAGGCCAGGCCGCGCTCTACCGCGACCATCTCGCCGCCAACCTAAAGCAGGGCGCGGCGCTCGCCTTCGCGCACGGCCTCAACATCCACTTCGGCCTGATCGAGCCGCGCGCCGACCTCGACGTGTTCATGATCGCGCCGAAGGGCCCGGGCCACACGGTGCGCTCCGAGTACGTGCGCGGCGCCGGCGTCCCCAGCCTGATCGCCGTTGCCCAGGATGCTTCCGGCAACGCCCAGGAGATCGGCATCTCCTACGCCGCCGCGCTCGGCGCCGGCCGCGCCGGCATCGTCGAGACCACGTTCAAGGAAGAGTGCGAGACCGACCTGTTCGGCGAGCAGGCGGTGCTCTGCGGCGGTCTTTCGGCATTGATCATGGCCGGCTACGAGACCCTGGTCGAAGCCGGCTACGCGCCGGAGATGGCCTACTTCGAGTGCTGCCACGAAGTGAAGCTGATCGTCGACCTGATCTACGAGGGCGGCATCGCCAACATGCGCTACTCGGTCTCCAACACGGCCGAATACGGCGACTACGTGTCGGGTCCGCGCGTCATCACCGACGAGACCAAGAAGGCGATGAAGGCGATCCTCGACGACATCCAGTCGGGCCGCTTCGTGCGCAACTGGATGCTAGAGAACCAGGCCGGCCTGCCCAACTTCAAGGCCGAGCGCCGCAACGCCGCCGAGCACGGCGTCGAGCAGGTCGGCGCCAAGCTGCGCGCGATGATGCCGTGGATCGCCAAGAACGCGCTGGTCGACAAGACCAAGAACTGATCTCGGCCGAACTGGCCCGGCCCTGATCTCCCGGCCAGGACCTAAAGGCGCCCCGCTTGCCCGAACGGCAGGCGGGGCGTTCGTCTTGCGGGCGCGGGGCCGGCGGTTAACTCTTCCGAAACCCGCGGTCCGGCAATATCCGGTTGACAACTCAAGGCCGTTCGGTGTTTTTTGACGGGAGATGCGGCCACGGCCAGACTTTAATATTGAGGAAGACGCGACCCAAATGATCGACGGATCGTACATCTCGTTGATTTCGACCGGCGCCAATCTGGCGGTGGCGACGCTCGCGCTTACCCTCGGCCTCCTGCTTATTCCGGCCCTCCTGCTTGATTCGGCAGGGGCGCTTCGACTTAGGAACCCCTGAGCGCAAGCACTCTGGTCCGCCCAAACGAGCGGCGGCCGCGTTCAGGGGAATGATCTCCAAATTCGAGTCATCATCCTAAAGCCGGACAAGGAACCGCAATCATGATCAATTTTACCGATATCGACCCGAACCGGGTCATCATCTTCGATACCACGCTGCGCGACGGCGAGCAGGCGCCCGGCTGTTCCATGAACCTGGAAGAGAAGCTGCGCGTCGCCCGCATCCTCGAGGCCATGGGCGTCGACGTTATCGAGGCCGGCTTCGCGATCGCGTCGCCGGGTGACTTCGAGGCGGTCAACGAGGTCGCCAAGGTGGTCAAGAACTCGGTCGTCTGTTCGCTGGCCCGTTCCGGCAACATGGACGTCGACGCCGCCGCCGACGCCTTGAAGCCGGCCGAGCGCAAGCGCATCCACACCTTCATCTCGACCAGCCCGCTGCACATGAGCGTCAAATTGCAGATGACGCCGGACGAGGTGCACCAGGCCGTGGTCGACAGCGTGACGCGCGCGCGCGGCTACACAGACGACGTCGAGTGGTCGGCCGAGGACGGCACCCGCACCGAGCACGACTTCCTGTGCCGCTGCATCGAGAGCGCGATCATGGCCGGCGCTACCACCATCAACATCCCCGACACGGTCGGCTATACCGTGCCCGAGGAATACGCCGCGCTGATCAGGATGGTGATGAATCGCGTGCCCAACATCGACAAGGCGCGGCTGTCGGTCCATTGCCACAACGATCTCGGCCTCGCCGTCGCCAACTCGCTGGCCGCCGTCGCCGCCGGCGCGCGCCAGATCGAGTGCACCATCAACGGCATCGGCGAACGTGCCGGCAACGCGTCGCTGGAAGAGATCATCATGGCGATCCGCACCCGCCACGACGTGATGCCGTACGAAAACCAGATCGTCACCACCGACATCACCAAGGCGTCGCGCGCGGTCTCGGCGGCGACCGGCCTGCAGGTCCAGGCCAACAAGGCCATCGTCGGCGCCAACGCCTTCGCCCACGAGGCCGGCATCCACCAGGACGGCGTCCTCAAGGACAAGCGCACCTACGAGATCATGACGCCCGAATCGGTCGGCCTGACCGAGAACAAACTGGTGCTCGGCAAGCACTCCGGCCGCCACGCCTTCTACGAGAAGCTGAAATCGCTGGGCTACGAGCTGGGCGACAACGCCAAGCAGGACGCGTTCCGCCGCTTCAAGGAACTGGCCGATCTCAAGAAGGACGTTTTCGACGAAGACATCATCGCGCTGGTCGACGACGAGGTCGTGCTGAACGCCAACGACCGCGTCCGGCTGGTGTCGTTGGAAGTCATGTGCGGCACCGTCCATCAGCCGCCCAAGGCGAAGATGGAATTGGAAGTCGACGGCGTCGTGAAAGCCTGCGATTCCACCGGTGACGGCCCGGTCGACGCCGCTTTCAACGGCATCAAGGCGTTGTTCCCGCACGAGGCGCAGTTGCAGCTCTATCAGGTCCACGCGGTGACCGAGGGCACCGACGCGCAGGCCGAAGTGACCGTCCGGCTCGAGGAAAACGGCAAGAGCGTCAACGGCCAGGGCGCCGACACCGACACCATGGTCGCCTCGGTCAAAGCCTACGTGCACGCCCTCAACAAACTGCTTGTTAAGCGCGAAAAAACCGCCCCTGCGGCACTTTCGGCCTAGCAACCGCCGTTGCAAACTCTTATAAGTGCGTGTCGCACCGAGCCCCCCGGGTTCGGTGCGGCAGCGCATTAACGATTCATTGATCATTTATCTTTAACGAGACTCTATGTTTTCTCGACTTTTCGGTTTTCTATCCGCCGACATGGCGATCGATCTGGGTACGGCCAACACGCTCGTCTACGTGAAGGGCCGCGGCATCGTGCTGAACGAGCCTTCCGTCGTCGCCATCCAGGAAGTCAAAGGCAAGAAGCAGGTGCTCGCCGTCGGCGAAGAGGCCAAGCAGATGCTTGGCCGTACGCCCGGCAACATCCGCGCCATCCGCCCGCTCCGCGACGGCGTTATCGCCGACTTCGAGGTCGCGGAGGAAATGATCAAGTATTTCATCCGCAAGGTGCACAACCGGCGCAGCTTCGCCGCTCCGGTCGTCGTCGTCTGCGTGCCGTCCGGTTCGACCGCGGTCGAGCGCCGCGCCATTCAGGACTCGGCCGAGAACGCCGGCGCCCGCCGCGTGTTCCTGATCGAGGAACCGATGGCCGCCGCCATCGGTGCCGGCCTGCCGGTGACCGAGCCGACCGGCTCGATGGTCGTCGACATCGGCGGCGGCACCACGGAAGTCGCGGTGCTGTCCTTGGGTGGCATCGTCTATTCGCGCAGCGTTCGCGTCGGCGGCGACAAAATGGACGAGGCGATCATCGCCTACATCCGCCGCAACCATAACCTGCTGGTGGGCGAAGGTTCGGCGGCGCGCATCAAGGAAGACATCGGTTCCGCCTGTCCGCCCGACGAGGGCGAGGGCCAGACTATGGAAATCAAGGGCCGCGACTTGATGGCCGGGGTTCCGAAGGAACTCATCATCTCCGAGCGCCAGATCGCCGAAAGCCTGGCCGAGCCGGTCGGCGCCATCATCGAGGCGGTCAAGGTCGCGCTCGAACACACTGCGCCCGAACTGGCCGCCGACATCGTCGACAAGGGCATCGTGCTGACCGGCGGCGGCGCGCTCCTCGGCAACATGGATTTCGTGCTGCGGCACGCCACCGGCCTGCCGGTTTCCATCGCCGACGATCCGCTATCTTGCGTCGTGCTCGGCACCGGCCGCGCGCTCGAGGAAATGAAGCGCCTCAAGGACGTGCTCAGCACCATGTACTGAGCGCGGCGGCGCTCACCACTCCGATCCTTGCGTCATGCCCGGGCTCGACCCGGGCATCCACGTTTTTGGCCCCGGCGACGGAAATGTCGTGGATGGCCGGATCAAGTCCGGCCATGACGATATGAACAGCATTTAAGCCGCGATGACGTTGGCCTCTGGGCCGTAGGGGAAGCCGGTGATGTCTTCCGCGCCGGTTTCGCTGATCACCAGGATATCGTGCTCGCGGTAGCCGCCGGCGCCGGGCGTGCCTTCCGGCACCCACAACATCGGTTCCATGGAAACCACCATGCCGGCTTCCAGCACGGTGTCGATGTCCTCGCGCAATTCCAGCCCGGCCTCGCGGCCGTAGTAGTGCGACAGAATGCCGAACGAATGGCCGTAGCCGAAGGACCGGTATTGCAGCAGGCCTTCGTGCTCGAAGAAGCGGTTGATCTCGGCGGTGATGGCGGAGCAGGTCGCGCCCGGCTTGATCAGCGAAAGTCCCAGCTCGTGCGCGGCGACGTTGGCGCGCCAGAGCTTGAGCGTGGCCGCGTCGGGCTCGCCCAGGAACAGCGTGCGTTCGAGCGCGGTGTAATAGCCGGAGATCATCGGAAAGGTGTTGAGGCTCAGCAGATCGCCGGCTTCGAGGCGGCGGCAGGTCACCGGATTGTGGGCGCCGTCGGTGTTCAGGCCGGATTGGAACCACACCCACGAGTCGCGCATCTCGCTGTCTGGGAAGGCGTCGGCGATGGCCAGTTCCATGGCGTCGCGGCCGGCCATCGCCACGTCGATCTCGCGCGTGCCGGGCCGGATGGCGGCGCGAATGGCCTCGCCGCCGATGTCGGCGACGCGGGCGCCGGCGCGGATCAGGTCGATCTCCTCGGTCGACTTGACCATGCGGCTCGCCATGGCGTCGGGTGCCACGTCGACCAGTTCGGGGTCGCCGAGCAGGATGGCGAGATCGGCGCGTACGCTCAGCGTCAGGTGGTCGGCCTCGATGCCGAGCCGGCCGGGCCGGCCGACGAGGCTCTCGACCGCGCGCCAGAAGTTACCGCGCCGCCAGTCGGTGTAGATGACGTTGCCTTCGACCGAGCGCCGCCAGGCCTGGCAGCCGTCGATGTTGGCCGAGACCGTGGTGCAGGCGTCGGGCGTGACGACGCAGCCGAACGCGCGGCCGAAGCTGCAATAGAGGAAGCCCGAGTAGTAGGCGATGTTGTGCATCGAGGTGAACAGTACGGCGGGCACGTCGTTCGCCGCCATCACGGCGCGGAGCGATTTCAGCCGGCGCGCGTATTCGGCCTCGGAGAACGGCAGCGGCGCCTTCTCGCCGCCGGTACGGCGGAAGTGGGTCGGGCGTTCGGAAGTGGCAATCATGGCGATATCCTCTGTTCAATTTCCGCCGAGACAGAATCGAACCGCCCGGGGAATTGCATCCGGGCGTACAGGATCGCGTTCGAGAAAATGCCCTTCATTCACCGGCATTCACCGGAAATGCGGCGACGCCATCGCCGAACGGGCTCAAAATCCTTACATTCGGACCGAAATCGGGTCAAGACCCAGCTCGCGGCTATTAATCTTTGGCTAAGTATACGTTAATATACTTGAAGCTGCCGGGACGATCTTTTATTTCCCCAGTGCTTGCGCCGCCCGGTTCGAGGCTTCCGAGGGCGGCCAAACCCTGGACTCAGCCAAGCCGAGGCGCCCTTGAAGGAAACACGCCGCACGGTCAACCGCATTGCCCAGCCGGTCAAGACGCTGGCGCAGCGGTTCGCGTTCGTGGCATTGGTGTTGGGCGCGGTCGCGCTGATTGTGCTCGGCCGGGTCGATGTCGGCAGCGTCGAACGCGCCCGCAACCAGATCCTCGACGCCGTCGCCCCGATCCTCGACGCGCTCTCGCAGCCCGTCGTCACCGTCAACCGCTGGGTAACCGAGGGCCGCGAACTGTTCGCCATCCGCGCCCAGAACGAGGCGCTGCGCGAGGACCGCGCGCGGCTGATGCACTGGCAGGCGGCGGCGCGCCGGCTCGAGGCCGAGAACCGCGTGCTGCGTGAACTCCTCAACTACCAGGCCGGTCCCGTCGTCAGCTTTATCTCCGGCCGCGTCATCGCCGACACCGGCGGCGCCTTCGTCCATTCGCTGGTCGTCAACGCTGGCGAAGCGGCGGGCGTGCAGAAGGGCCAGGCGGTGGTCACCAGCGATGGGCTCTTGGGTCGTGTCGCCAGCGTCGGCGAGCGCGCCGGGCGCGTGCTGCTGATCACCGACTTGAACTCGCGCATTCCCGTCGTCATCGAGCAATCGCGGGTGCGCGCCATCATGGCCGGCAACAACACCGCCAAGCCGCGCCTGATCCATCTGCCGACCGGCGGCACGGTGTCGATCGGCGAGCGCGTGGTCACCTCCGGACACGGCGGCGCCTTCCCGCCCGGCCTGCCGATCGGCGTCGTCTCCGCCGTCGGCGAGGGCGGCATCGAGGTCACCCCCTTCGTCAACCGCGACCGGGTCGAGTACGTGCGCATTCTCGACTTCGGCCTCGACGGCATCATCCACGATCTGCCGAACGCCAGCGGGCGCCCAACCCGCACCCGCAGGTAGGCCGCATGCGCCGTACCATCTGGCACCGTATGGACGCATTGAGCCGGCAGCTCACGCCGTTCCTGCTGGCGGTCGCCTTGATGTTGCTCGGCGTCGTCGCGCTGCACGTGCCGGGCTGGGCCCGGATCGCGCCGCTGTTGTCGTTCATGGCGGTCTATCACTGGGCCATCTACCGGGTCGATCTGATGCCGGCTTATGCGGTCTTCACCATCGGCCTGCTGCAGGACGTGCTCGCCGGCACGCCGCTCGGCGTGTTCACCCTGATCTATCTGCTTGCCTACGGCATCGCGATCTTGCAGCAGCGGTACCTCACCGGCCGCACGTTCTTCGTCATCTGGCTCGGCTTTTCGCTGATCTCCGTCGGCGCCATGGCGCTCGCCTGGATCATGGTCTCGGCGCTCAAGGGCGGCGTCATCGATCCGGCGGCGCTGCTGCACCAGTACCTCCTCGGCATCGGCCTCTATCCGCTCGTTGCCAGACTGTTCCTGTCCTGGCAGGCGCGCGTGTTGCGACCGATCTAGGTGGGCGCCCGGGATGCTGCGCGACAACGAACGCCACAAGCTGTTCAACCGCCGCACCGCCATGCTGGCAGGCGGCAAGGCGGTGCTGCTCTCGTTGCTCGCCGGGCGGCTCTATTACCTGCAGGTGATCGAATCTGAGCGCTACCGCACGCTCGCCGACGAGAACCGCATCAACCTGCGTCTGCTGCCGCCGCCGCGCGGGCGCATCGTCGACCGTTTCGGCGTGCCGCTGGCCGACAACCAGCAGAATTACCGCGTGCTGCTGATCCCCGAGGATACCCGCGACGTCGAGCTGACGCTCGCTTCGCTCGGCCAGATCATTCCGCTGAGCCCGGGCGAGCATCGCCGGGTGCTGCGCGACATCAAGCGCAACCGCAGTTTCGTGCCGGTCACCGTGCGCGAGAACCTGAGCTGGCAGAACGCCGCGCGCATCGAGGTCAACGCGCCCGACCTCCCCGGCGTGATGATCGACGTCGGCCAGAGCCGGGCCTATCCGCACACCACGCAGCTCGCGCACGTGCTCGGCTACGTCGCTGCGGTCTCGCCCGACCAGCAGACCGGTGATCCGCTGCTCGAGCTGCCCGGCTTCCGCGTAGGCAAGGCCGGCATCGAGAGGATCCACGACCTGGTGTTGCGCGGCAAGGGCGGCTCGTCGCAGGTCGAGGTCAACGCTTTCGGCCGTGTCATTCGCGAACTCGAGCGGCGCGAGGGCGAGCCCGGCGCCGAGGTCAAGCTGACCATCGACATGGGCCTGCAGCGGATGGTCGCCGAGCGCCTCGGCGAGGAGAGCGCGTCGGCGGTGGTGCTCGACGTGCATACCGGCGAGGTCCTGGCGATGGCGTCGACGCCGGCGTTCGATCCCAACGCCTTCAACAAGGGGCTCAGCGCCGCCGAGTGGCAGCCGTTGGTCAACAACCCGCGTTCGCCGCTGACCAATAAGGCCATCGCCGGGCGCTACGCGCCGGGCTCGACGTTCAAGATGGCGGTGCTGTTGGCGGCGCTCGAGAAGGGCGTGATTACGCCGGACACCAAGGTCTTCTGCAGCGGTTTCATGGAGCTCGGCAACGCCCGCTTCCACTGCTGGAAGAAGCACGGCCACGGCCTGCTCGACGCCCAGGGCGCGATCACCCAGTCCTGCGACGTCTATTTCTACGAAATCGCCAAGCGCACCGGCATCGAGCGCATCGCCGCCATGGCCGAGCGGCTCGGGCTCGGGCGCAAGCTCGGCATCGACCTGCCGGGCGAGCACCGCGGCCTGGTGCCGACGCCGAAATGGAAGCGCGGCGCCATGGACGCCGCCTGGCAGGGCGGCGAGACGGTGATCACCGGCATCGGCCAGGGCTATCTGCTGGTGACGCCGCTGCAACTCGCGGTGATGACGGCCAGGCTGGTCAACGGCGGCTTCGCCGTGACGCCCAGGCTGACCGGCGCGGTCTCGCGGCGCGCCGGCGAGGCGCCGGCGGCGCCGGCCTATCCGAGCCTGGAGCTTCCCGCGCGCCACCTCGAACTGGTGCGCGCCGCCATGGACGACGTGATGAACTCGCCTTACGGCACCGCGCACCGCTCGCGCATCGAGAAGCCCGAGTGGACCATGGGCGGCAAGACCGGCACCGTGCAGGTCCGGCGCATCTCCAAGGCCGAGCGCGACACCGGCGTGCTCAAGGACAAGGACCTACCCTGGGAACTGCGCGACCATGCGCTGTTCGTCGGTTTCGCGCCGGTCGGCAATCCGCGCTACGCGGTTTCCGTGGTGGTCGAGCACGGCGGCGGCGGGTCGAGCACGGCGGCGCCGATCGCGCGCGACATCCTGCTCGAGGCACAGCGCCGCGGCTCCGCCGGCAGCGCGCTCGCCGCGGCCGACCCCGACGGGGCGCCGGCGCCGGCGAAGACACCGGGGGGCGAGGGATGAGGGAAGACAGTCTCAACCCGCCGAGCTTCACCGTCGGCCAGAAGCTGTTGAACATCCACTGGTTCTTCGTGCTGCTGGTCGGCATGGTCGCCTGCGTCGGCATCGCCATGCTGTATTCCGCCGCCAACGGCAACTTCCAGCCGTGGGCGAGCCGTCACGCCGTGCGTTTCGGTTTCGGTCTCGCGGTGATGCTGACGGTGGCGCTCATCGACATCCGCATCTGGCTTCGCTTCGCCTACGCTTTCTACGCGCTCAGCTTGCTGCTGCTGGTGCTGGTCGAGGCGATGGGGTTCATCGGCATGGGCGCGCAGCGCTGGATCGACCTCGGCTATTTCAACCTGCAGCCGTCCGAATTGATGAAGATCGCCCTGGTGCTGGCGCTGGCGCGCTATTTCCACGGTCTCAGCATGGAGGACATCGGCCGGCCGACCCGGCTGCTCGCACCGATCCTGATGATCCTGCTGCCGGCCGCGCTGGTGGTGCGCCAGCCCGACCTCGGCACCGCGCTGATGCTGGTCATGGCCGGCAGCGCGCTGTTCTTTATCGCCGGGGTCAGGCTGTGGAAGTTCGGCGTCGTGCTGGCGCTCGGCGTGGTCGCGCTGCCGGTCGGCTGGCAGTTCCTGCACGACTACCAGAAGCAGCGCATCCTGACCTTCCTCGATCCCGAGGCCGATCCCTTGGGCGCCGGCTACCACATCATCCAGTCGAAGATCGCGCTCGGCTCGGGCGGGCTTTCGGGCAAGGGCTTCATGCAGGGCACCCAGGGGCATCTCCGGTTCCTGCCGGAAATGCAGACCGATTTCATCTTCACCATGCTGGCCGAGGAGTTCGGCCTGATCGGCGGGCTCGGCCTGATCGGGCTCTACACGCTGTTGTTGGTCTACGGCATCGCCATCGCCATGCGTTCGTACAGCCATTTCGGGCGGCTCGTCGGCATGGGCGTCACCATCACCTTCTTCCTCTACGTCTTCATCAACATCGCCATGGTCACGGGACTGATCCCGGTCGTCGGCGTGCCGCTGCCGCTGATCTCCTACGGCGGCACGGCGATGATGACGCTGCTGATCGGCTTCGGCCTGTTGATGGGCGTCTGGGTGCACCGCGACGTGGTCATCGGCAGGCGCGGCGGAGACGACGTGTGAGCCCGGCCCGCATGATGCTGTCGGCCGAGCCCGGCGGCGCCACCAGCGACGTCATCATCGGCCTCAACGCGGTCGTCGTCGCGGTTTCCGACGGCGAGCCGCGCGTCCTCGTGGTGCGGCCGCTCGACGGTGCCGCGGGCAGTCGCGATGCGCTGCCGTCCGGCCCGTTCGACCCGACTGAGCACCGCACCCTCGAAATCGGCCTGCGCTCCTGGGTGGAGGCGCAGACGCGCGAGACCCTCGGCTACGTCGAGCAGCTCTACACCTTTGGCGACCGCGGCCGCGACCCGCGCGAGGTCGACGGCGGCCCGCGCTACGTTTCGGTCGGCTACCTGGCGCTGTCGAAGGAAGCGGTGCGCATGGAGACCGACGACGCGGCGTGGCGCGACTGGTACCGCTTCTTCCCGTGGGAGGACTGGCGCCAGGGCGAACCGGACGTGCTGGCGAAATCGATCCGCCCGGCGCTGGCTGCCTGGGCCGGCGCCGGCGCCGAGGCGTTGCTGCAACGCGAGCGGCGCCAGCGCATCCAGATCGCCTTCGGCGCCGACGTGCCGTCGTGGAACGACGAACTGGTGCTGGAACGCTACGAACTGTTGTACGAGGCCGGCCTGGTCGCCGAGGCCGCGCTCGACCGCGGCCGGCGCCTCAGTGCCGCCGACGCCGCCGGCCTGCCCGGCGAGGCGATGGCGCACGACCACCGCCGGATTCTCGCGACCGCCATCGGCCGGCTGCGCGGCAAGCTCAAGTACCGCCCGGTGATCTTCGAGGTGATGCCGTCGAGCTTCACCCTGTTGCAGCTTCAGCACGCCGCCGAGGCGATGGCCGGGCTCAAGCTGCACAAGCAGAATTTCCGCCGCCTGATTGAGGCGCGCGGCCTGGTCGAGCGCACCAGCGCCACCGTCACCGGCTCGCACGGCCGGCCGGCGGCGCTGTTCCGGTTTCGCGCCGAGGTGCGCAAGGAGCGCATGACGCCGGTCGGCAAGCTGCCGGCGCAACCGCGCGGCCACTGAGGCATTTCCGCGGCGTGTGCAGGGGCGAAGATTTTCCCTTGCATAATGCTCAACTTTAGCATAAACAGAACTGTGATATTCGTAATTTGGGCTAGTATCGTGGTCTAATTATGCTCAAAACGAGTATTAGTAGAGCAAGCCGCGCATTTTGAGAGGACGCCATGGCCGTCACCGCGATGAACACTGAATCCCGAGCGGTACCGCCGCATCTCCGGCGGCTGTTCGAGCCGATCCGCGACTCCATTCCGGAGAGCCAGTGGCATTTCCTCGCGCCGCATGTCGACAACATCCTGCGCCTCAAGGCCGAGCGCAACGCGGTCGTGCTCGCGCACAACTACATGTCGCCGGACATCTATCACTGCATTTCCGACATCGTCGGCGACTCGCTAGCATTGGCGCGCGAGGCCGAGAAGGTCGACGCCGACGTCATCGTCATGTGCGGCGTCTATTTCATGGCCGAGACCGCCAAGCTGATGAACCCGGAAAAGACCGTCATCATCCCCGACCCGAAAGCCGGCTGCTCCTTGGCCGAGGCGATCACGGCGGCGGATGTGCTCGCCATGAAGGCGAAGTACCCGGGCGTGCCGGTGGTTTCCTACGTCAACACCACGGCCGAGGTGAAGGCGGTTTCCGATATCTGCTGCACGTCGGCGAACGCGGTGCAGGTTGTCGAGTCGCTCGGCGTCGAGCGCGTCATCATGACGCCGGACGAGTTCCTGGCGAAGAACACCGCGGCCAAGACCTCGGTCGAGATCATTCCCTGGGCCGGCCGCTGCGAGGTGCACGAGCGTTTCACCGCCGACGACATCCGTTCCATGCGCGAGGGCTACCCCGACGCCGTCGTGCTGGCGCATCCGGAGTGTCCGCCCGAGGTCCTCGACATGGCCGACTTCGCCGGCTCCACCGCCGGCATGTCGCAATACGTCGAGACCAAGCGGCCCGAGAACGTCATGCTGATCACCGAGTGCTCGATGAGCGCCAACCTGGCGGCCGAGTACCCGGACGTGAACTTCATCCGCGCCTGCCATATGTGCCCGCACATGAAGCGCATCAATCTCCTGGGCGTCGAAGAGGCGCTCGAGGAAATGCGTTACGAGGTCACCATCCCGGCCGAGATCGCCGGCCCGGCGCGGGCGAGCATCGAGCGCATGCTGGAAGTCTCGAAATGAGCCCAGCGGACGGCGGCGGCGCTTCCCGGGGATCTGCCCAGGCGGCGTCGCAGGTGACGCCGCTGAGCCCGCTGCTCTATGAGCACCTGGTCGCGGACGCGCTCCGGGAAGACCTGGGCCGCGGCGGCGACATCACCACCGACAGCATCGTGCCCGAGGACGCGACCCAGGAGGCCCGCCTCGTGGCGCGCGCAGACGGCGTCGTCGCCGGCCTCGACATCGCCGCTTGCGCGTTTCGCCTGGTCGACGCCCGCGTGCGGTTCACGTCCCGCGTCGGCGACGGCGCGCGCGTCAAGCGCGGCGACGAACTTGCCCGGGTATCGGGCCCGGCCCGCGCGCTCTTGACCGGCGAGCGCGTGGCGCTTAACTTTCTGTGCCATCTCTCCGGTGTCGCCAGCACGACCCGCATCATAGCCGACGCCATCCAGCACACCAAGGCGCTCGTCATTTGTACGCGCAAGACGACGCCGGGGCTGCGTGCGCTCGAGAAATACGCGGTGCGCTGCGGCGGCGGCGGCAACCACCGCTTCGGCCTTGACGACGGCGTTCTGATCAAGGACAACCACGTCGCCTTCGCCGGCGGCGTCAAGACGGCGGTCGAGCGCGCCCGTGCGCGCGCCGGCCACCATGTCCTGGTGCAACTTGAGGTCGATACCCTGGAACAATTGGCCGAGGCGCTCGATCTCGACGTCGGCGCCGTGCTGCTCGACAACATGGATCCGCCGATGCTGAAGCGCGCTGTCGAGATGATCAGCGGACGCGCCATCGCCGAGGCCTCCGGCCGCGTCACCCTGGCCAACGCCGCGGCGATCGCCGAGACCGGCGTTGACCTGATGTCGGCCGGTTGGATCACGCACAGCGCGGCGGCGCTCGACATCGGCCTCGACGTCGTCTGAGGGTGCCCGCAAAGCCCGTGAAACAAATTCGATTTCAGGGCCTTCGCGTATCGACAACGCCCCGGCCCTTTGCTATATGACGCCCCTTCCGAGGCCGTTTGGCGAAGCCCGGCGGCACCTTGGGGGCGCTTAGCTCAGGTGGTAGAGCAGCTGACTCTTAATCAGCGGGTCACAGGTTCGAGTCCTGTAGCGCCTACCAATAAAATCAAGGGCTTAGTCAGAAAATGACTAAGCCCTTGATTGTTTTTAATACTTCCAACTGACACATGACTGACACGATGGACAGGTCGATTTCCTTTTCATCTCTCAGGCGACTAGAACGCCATTCGCACTCTTCTCGGCGTCTATTGAGGCCCTTCCGCTCATTATCGAAAAATCTGACATCGGCTAACCTATAAGCCCTATAGCTTAATCGATTCCGTCTGCACATCGATCACTTCAACGGTAGCGAACCCAACCATTCTCGAAGAACGTCGCCGGACCTCCTCTTCGATTAGGCGCATCAGCGTTACATCCAACGGTTCAAAAGGTTCGGTAATTTCATCAGCATAAACCTCGGAGAGATAAGCATTATCGTCGTCAGACCAATCATCTAGTGTCACTATACGGGCTGTGTAAGTTCTCTTCCTAAAATCAGCCATCAACCTGGTCTCCACCTAGTTCATTCTCCGGCGCTATGTGCGACGGCTCATCTTCTGCCCCGAATACTCGAGCTGATTCCAAGCGGGCGATCCGTGTATCGTCGTCAAGATGCGCATATAAGCCTTCCTCAGAATCGTCTTGTTCCTCAGCTAACCGGTTCAGCGATGAAACGAGGTCCGCCTGTATGGCGTCCAGAGGGACACCTGAGCGCACATCTGAGACAGCGCTAGTAATTTCCTTGAATTGGCTGATCTCTGCTGGTGAAGCATTGAGGGCAACACCGATTGCATCGATGGCAGATTCAAATTTTCGCTCACCATCGAGGGCCTGTATGAAATTTTGAAAGATATTCCCATCTAGGCTTACACCCTCATCAGCTAAAATCGCCGCCTCAAGAAGAGATGCATAACGCTGCACTGTATCCATGGTTGTCTGCCGTCAGCGCCCATGGGACGGCTTGAGGTAATTGCGTAAGGGAGGATTT
>JAYNJY010000028.1:0-11434 GCA_038110665.1 Rhodospirillaceae bacterium
GCGCCGGCGTGCGCCTTTCCGTGCCCGGCGTGATCGTGCTCGCGTTCGCCGCGCTCGCGCTTCCGGCATGGCTGCCGGCGGCGCCGGTAATGGCGGCGAAGACCGGCGGACCGGGCGAGAGCGCGGAACTGAAAGCGATCTGGCGCCCGTTCGATCCCGCCGCGATTGCGTCGCTGGTCGCGAGCGGCAAGACGGTCTTCGTCGACGTCACCGCCGACTGGTGCATCACCTGCCAGGTCAACAAGCGCGTGGTCCTGGCCACCGCCGACGTGCTCGGCCGGCTCAAGGGCAAGGACGTGGTCGCCATGCAGGCCGACTGGACCCGGGCGAGCGACGCCATCGCCGAGTATCTCGCGCGCTACGGCCGGTACGGCATTCCGTTCAACGTGGTCTATGGGCCGAGGGCGCCGACCGGTGTCGTGCTGCCGGAATTGCTGAATACCGCGGCCGTACTCGACGCCTTCACCGCCGCTGGCACACCCGCGGCGCTCGCCACCCGACAATCCCAGGGGCAATGACGGGCATTCTCGTCACCTGTGCCCAATTGGGGGATGAAATTTCCCGCCCGAGGGACTATCTGTTGCGGCATGGATTAATTCTTTCAAACCCGGAGGGGAGAAACAAATGACCATCAAAGTAGGCGACAAAATTCCGTCGGTTAACCTGGCCGTGATGGGCGCGGAAGGCCCGCAGGGCGTCACCACAGACGACATCTTCAAGGGCAAGAAGGTCGCCATTTTCGGCGTTCCCGGCGCGTTCACCCCGACCTGCTCGGCCAAGCACCTGCCGGGCTTCGTGCAACATGCCGACGCGATCAAGTCCAAGGGCGTCGACACTATCGCCTGCATTTCCGTCAACGACGCCTTCGTCATGGGCGCCTGGGGCAAGGACCAGAACGTCGGTGACAAGGTGATGATGGTGGCCGACGGTTCAGCCAAGTTCGCCGACGCCACCGGCCTGGTGCTCGACTTGACCGAGCGCGGCCTCGGCAAGCGCGTTCAGCGGTTCGCCATGGTCGTCGACGACGGCGTCGTCAAATCGCTGCATATCGACGAGGGCACCTTCGAGAAGACCAGCGCCGAGCAGATGCTGTCCGAACTCAGCTGAGTTTCCGGGTAAAGTCGTTTCTAACGGGCTCCGGCGTCCTGCCGGGGCCCGTTTTCGTTCGCGACGCCGCTGCGCGACGCATAATCGGCCATGAACGCCTCGACTTGCGCGAGATATCGAACGCCTGCGCCAAGATCATCGCCGGCAACCTCAAGGGCAAGGAAATCGAGATCGAGGTCGACATCCCACTGTCGACACCGCGCCTGCGCGGCGATGTCCAGTCGATCCGCCAGATCCTGCTCAACCTGCTCGGCAACTCGGTCAAGTTCACGCCCGACGGCGGTCACGTCAGGATCAGCACAGAAACAGACGCGACCGGACGCCTCGCGCTGATCATCACCGACAACGGCATCGGCATCGCCAAGTCCGAACTGCCGCATATCGCCGAGCCGTTCCGCCAGGTCGACGGTTCGACCAGCCGTCAGCACGGCGGCGTCCGCCTCGGTCTGCACATTGTCCGGCGGTTGGTGGAATTGCACGATTGCGAGCTTCGCATCGAAAGCGAACTCGGCATCGGCACCCGCGTCACCATCCTGTTTCCGCGCAATCGCGTCGAGGGCTACGACAACTTGGTGCCCTTGGCCGACCGGCAAACGCGCGGCGACAAGTGACGCTGCCGGCCGCGTGCGGCCGGTCGCCCCCCCGGATCAGCTACCGACCAGACGCGCCTGTTCTCCGGCGAGCCGGTCGACCCGCTCGTTCTCCTCATGGCCGGCATGTCCCTTGACCCAGCGCCATTCGATCTGGTGCCCGGCCACCGCAGCATCCAGGCGCTGCCATAGATCGACGTTCTTGACCGGCTTCTTCGCCGCCGTCTTCCAAGCGTTGCGTTTCCAGCCCGCGATCCACTTGGTGATGCCGTCGCGCACATAGGTGCTGTCGGTGGTCAGCACCACGCGGCTCGGGCGCTTCAACGCTTCCAGCGCCTGGATCGCGGCCATCAGTTCCATGCGGTTGTTGGTCGTGGCGGCCTCGCCGCCGGCGAATTCCCGCTCCTCGCCGCGCCAGCGCAACAGCGCCGCCCAACCGCCCGGGCCCGGATTGCCGATACAGGCGCCGTCGGTGAAGATCTCGACCGCCGCGGCCCCGGTTGTGGACGTTTCGTTCATTTGCCGTCGCCGTCGCCGAGCCCGTAGGCGCCGACATCCTCGATGCCGGCATGGAAACGGAGTTTCGCCAGGTATTCCAGCGGATCCTTGCGGGTGACCAGGGCGTCGGCGGGGGTATTGAGCCAATCGTAGAGGCGCGTCACCAGGAACCGCATGGCCGCGCCGCGCGCCAACAGCGGCAGGAACTCGAGCTCGCGAGGCTGCAACGCCCGCACCTTATGGTAACCGTTCAACAGGCGCCGCGCCTTGGTCACGTTGAAGCTCATGTCGGACTCGAAACACCAGGCATTGAGGCAGATGGCGATGTCGTAGGCGAAGGCATCTGTGCAGGCGAAATAGAAGTCGATGACGCCGGAGACCCTGCCGCTCCTGAAAAACACGTTGTCGGGGAAAAGATCGGCATGGATGACACCGACCGGCAGGCGCGACGGCCAGTTGGCCTCGAGGTGGTCGAGTTCCGCCGCCAGTTCGTCGCCGAGGCCGGCGCGAACCTGGTCGGCGCCGGTCCCGTCCGGTCCGGCGGCGCGTTTAAGCAACGGTCGCCAGGAATCGACCGAGAGGTCGTTGGGGCGGCTCGTGGCGAAACCGGCGCCGGCGAGATGCATGGTCGCGCGCACGGTACCGAGTTCGCTGCAATGGAGCACGTCCGGCCGCCGCGGCCACATGCCGGCAAGAAACGTGACGATCGCCGCCGGCTGGCCGGCGAGCGTGCGGAGCGCCTCGCCGTCGCGCCCGGCGACCGGCAGCGGACAGGGCACGCCACGCGCCGCCAAGTGATCCATGAGCTTTAGGAAAAACGGCAGGTCATCCGCCTTCACCCGCTTTTCGTAGAGGGTCAGGATGTAGGGCCCGCGCTCCGTGGTCAGCAGGTAATTGGTGTTCTCGACGCCCTCGGCGATGCCCTTGCACGCCAACACCTCGCCGATATCGTACTCGGCGGCGAAGGCGGCGACCTCGTCGTCGCTGACTTCCGTATAGACGGCCATGACCGTGTTTAGGAAACCACCGCCGCCCTGGCAAGCGGCACGGTCGACGGCCGGGCGCGGGCCTGCGTTTTCCTTGCCGCCCAGCCGCCGCCTCGACCATAATCCGGTCATGGCGCGCCCTTCCCTCTCCGCCGCAGCGTTGATCGTTCTGGCCGCCGCAGGAATCGCTGCCGGCTTGGCTGGCCCGCGCGCGGCGGAACTGGCGGCACGGCCGGCAGCCGATCTCGATCCACCGGCCGCGGGCGGCGCCGCCGACTCCAAGGGCGACGACGAGAATTCTCCGTTTTCGCGATGGCGGACTGCCGAATCGATCGAGAAGATCCAGCGCGCGCTTGCCGACATGGGTCTTTACCTGGGCCCCGTCGACGGACACCTGAACGAGGAGACCTGCGCCGCCATCCGTATCTACCGGCAGGGCGTCGGCATGAAGGTCGACGGCAAGGTGACGCGCGAACTCTGGGATCTGCTCAACAATGCCCAGCGCGTACGCGCGCTTCTGCTCAGGCTGGAGAAAGCGCGCAAATCCGGTCGC
Organism: Rhodospirillaceae bacterium; assembly: GCA_038110665.1. Lineage (GTDB taxonomy): Bacteria > Pseudomonadota > Alphaproteobacteria > Rhodospirillales > Casp-alpha2 > TMED8. The sequence goes on from JAYNJY010000028.1 coordinate 3,735, forward strand.
GATGCCGCCCGGAAGGCCCTGCTTTCGCCCCCGGCGACGCGCGGCCTAGTCGACCAGCCGAACAAGGAACGCGCCGATCCGACACGCAACCCGGACGCGTGCTTCAATTCACCGACGGTCCGCTGCCTGCTGGCCGAGGCATCGGAAAGCGTCAAGGCGGTGGCCCGGCCGGAACTCAGGGATTGAGCGCTCGGCGAGTTGTTGGTCGCCGAAGCGCGCGCCGGGCTGACAGAGGACGCCATGCAAACCGTGCGGCGGATCCGCGATCCGCGCCTGATCATGGTCGCGCTCCGCGACATCGCGGAGGCCGAGGCCGCGAGCGGACGGGCGGCGGAAGCGCTCGCCGCCGCGGACATCATCCCCGACCGGGACAAGCAGGCGGACGTACTCGCCGCCATCGCCGAAATTCAGATCCGGCGCAAGGAAAGCCGCAACGCGCGCGCGACCGCGGCACGCCTCATCGGCCTCATCGATGGATTGGAACCGGGGTTACGGCGGGTGCAACTCAAGTGCCGGGTCGAGGTGATCGTCGCCGAGATCAGCGATGCCGCCGACGCGGCGAAACAGGTTTCGGCGGCCGAGGCCGAGGCCCGCGGCAATCTCGCCGGCAACGACCAAAGCATGGCGCTCCGTCATGTCGCCTCGGCACTCGCCGAGATGGCGCGGCCGACGGACGCCATCGCCATGCTCGCCGACATCACGTCCCAATCGGAACGCACTTCGGTCCTGGTCAGCACGGCGGAAGCGCAGATGCGCGACGGCGGACACCATCGATTCGGTGCGGTTCAAGGCGGCCGTGCTGGGCCGCGTCGCCCAGGCCCAGGCGGAAGCGGGCAAGCGCGCCGAGGCGGCGGCGACCATCGAACTGGCGCTGGCCGCCATCGAAAAGATCGATTCGGCGTTCGCGCGCTCGTTCGCGATCTCGCGCGTGGCGCTGGCCATGGCGATGCTGACCAGCGACACGCCGGCCGCCGCCGAGACCTAATACCAAGGCAACGGAAACGGCCAAGCGGATCGAGGACTACCGGCTGCGTGCCCAGACGCTTTGGTCGATCGCGGACGCCAGGCGCTTGGCCGGCGACACGGAGGGTGCCGACGCCACCGAGGCGGAGGCCAAGGCCGCGACACAACTCGTCGTCAGCCGGTTGAGCCAGGTCTGGATGTTCAGCGACCTCGCCCTTGCCCATGCCCGCGCCGGCAAGCGTGCTTCGGCCGAGGCCGCGCTCGACCACGGGATCGAGGCGGCGCGCACGCTCGAAAACGCCTGGGGCCGAAGCCGGGCTTTGGCGCGGCTTGCAAGCGTGCTGGTCGAAATCGCCAATCCGCATCCGGCACTGCCGTTCGAGCCCGCAAAATAGCGTGACCCCACCCGCCCGGCCAAGGAACCATGTTCGAGGCCTTGTCCGAGCTGGCGGCCTCTACTAGAGTCGCCCTCGCAAGGGCCGCAGGGCTCCGCTCAGTCAATGCGTTCCCAAGGGAGAGCTCGATGTCGGAAGCAAAGATCGCCCAGAAATCCCCTTATGCGGTGGATGTCGTCGCCGGCCGGCGTTATGCTTGGTGCGCCTGTGGCCATAGCAAGAAGCAGCCGTTCTGTGACGGCTCGCATGCGGGCACCGGTTTACTGCCGATGATATTCGAGGCCGAGGAAACGACCACGGTCTATTTCTGCGGCTGCAAGCAGACCAAGACCCCGGTGCTTTGCGACGGCACCCACAACGACCTCTAGGTCGGCACGGGGTCTAGCGGAAGCGATGCGATTTCACCTGATCCTCGTCGCCTGCGCGGCGGTCGCGCTCGGCGGCTGCGAGACCACCACCAACACCATGGACCGCATCACCACGTTGTGGTCGAAACCCATCGTCTATCCCTGCCCGGACTACCGCATCCTCAAGGACGCGGCGCGGCTGACGGCGTTCCGGCCCGGCCCGGGCCGCGACCTCCTCGACGTAGACGTGCAAGCGGCGATCGGTGACGCCCGCCTGGAGTGCCTTACCTTCGTCGACAAGGACACCAAGAAGGGGCACATGGAGGCGAATTTCGCGGTCGTGTTCGGCGCCAGGCGCGGCCCGGCGAACACCACCCGCAAGGCGACGCTGCCCTATTTTGTTTCCGTCACCGACACCAAGCGCAACGTGCTCTACCGCGAGACCTTTCAGGTCACCGCCAACTTCGCCGGCAACCAGACCGAAGTGCAGTTCCCGGGCGAAACCATCAAGCTGGAACTGCCACTGACGGCGGAAATCAAGAGCCAGGAATACATCATTTTCACCGGCTTCGCGCTGTCGCGCGAGCAGCTCGAGTTCAATCGGAATAACCCGAATTGACGGCGCGGCGCCGTTTGACCTCGTTTCGATCCTATGTGAAGATGCCGGCAAGCCAATAGGCCTACCCAGTCGATCGTCGTGGGAGAGTTCGAGGTGGATCAACCTACCTCGGCGCCGAAGGAGCAACCGCCCCGGAAACTCTCAGGCAAAAGGACCGCGACGTGATGGGGCTCTGGAAAGTGGATTTGCGGGCTGATGCCCGCTGTCCCACCGAAGATGAAAACCGTGCCGGCAGGGCCCACAAACCCACCCGGTCCGGTCAATCTTTCAGGTACCGAGACAGAGGGGGCGCGCAGATCGACCGGCCGCCGAACGCAAGGCGGCAACCGATGGGCGCGTGAACCCGGATGCGAGGTACCCGATGGATTATTCCGACGACGCCGAACTGATCGCCACGCCCTTGGCCCGCCTGCATGCGGAACTTGGCGGACGCATGATGCCGTTCGCCGGCCACTCCCTGCCCGTGCAATACCCGGGCAGCATCATCGCCGAGCATAGCCACACCCGCACCAAGGCTTCGCTATTCGACGTGTCCCACATGGGTCAGGTGACGCTTGCGGGGCCGGACGCCGCGACCGCGCTCGAACGTCTGGTCCCCGGCAACATCACCGGTCTCGGCCCCAGCCGCATCCGCTACACCATGCTCACCAAGCCCGACGGCGGCATCATCGACGACTTGATGGCGGCCAACGGCGGCGACCACCTGCGGCTTGTCGTCAACGGCGCACGCGCCGCCGTCGACCTCGCGCACCTGAGGGCCGAGCTCGGCGGCGATGTCGCCATCACCCACCACGCCGGGCGCGCGCTGATGGCGCTGCAGGGTCCGGCCGCGGCGGCCGCACTGGCCTCGCTCGTCCCCGAGGCGGCCGGCATGGCCTTCATGTCGTTCATCGACGCCGAGATCGACGGTAACGCCGTATCGATCAGTCGCTGCGGCTATACCGGCGAGGACGGATTTGAAATCTCGGTCGCGGCGGACCATGGCGAGAGCGTCGCGAGAAAGCTGCTCCAGCACCCGGACGTCGAGGCGGCCGGCCTGGGCGCGCGCGATTCGCTCCGGCTCGAGGCCGGTCTCTGCCTTTACGGCCAAGACATCGACGAAACCACCAGCCCGATCGAGGCCGGTCTCAATTGGACCATCACCAAGCGCCGGCTCGCCGAAGGCGGCTTCCCGGGTTGGCAGCGGATTTCCACCGAGGCAGACACAGGGCCGAAACGCCGTCTGGTCGGCATTCGCCCGGACGGGCGCGCACCGGCGCGCGCCGGCACGGAAATCCTCGACGGCGACGGCAAGCCCGCCGGCGTCGTCACTAGCGGCGGCTTCGGCGCATCGTTCGCCGGCCCCGTGGCGATGGGCTACGTGCGTCCCGACCTGGCCGAACCGGGCACCGCGCTCGGCCTGCAAATCCGCAAGACCCTGGTTCCGGCGACGGTGGCCATGCTGCCGTTCGTTCCGCACCGCTATTACAAACCCTGAAAACGGAGAAAGCGTTCCATGACCACCAAATTCTCGGAAGACCACGAATGGGTCAGCGTCGACGGCGACATCGGCACCGTCGGCATCACCGACTTCGCCCAGGAACAGTTGGGCGACGTGGTGTTCATTGAAATGCCGGCCATCGGCGCCGAGCTTTCCACCGGCGACGAAGCCGGCGTCGTCGAGTCGGTCAAGGCGGCGAGCGAAATCTACAGCCCCGTCTCCGGCGAGGTGACCGAAGTGAACAGCGATCTCGAGGACACGCCCGGTACCGTCAACTCCGATCCGATGAGCGACGGCTGGTTCTTCAAGATCAAGCTGAGCGATCCGGGCGAGTTGGACGGACTGATGGACGCCGCCGCCTACAAGGCTTTCTGCGACGCAGCCGACTGAGCGACCGAACCGAGAGGAGACCGAACATGACGCGTGAAACCCTTGAGCAACTGGAAGCGCGCGACGACTTCATCCGCCGCCACATCGGGCCGACCGAGGCGGACGTGGCCAACATGCTGAAGGCGGTCGGCGTCGGCTCCCTCGACGAGCTGATCGACAAGACCGTTCCCGCCGCCATTCGCGACCGCACGCCGCTCGCCATCGGTTCCAACAAGACCGAACGCGGGACGCTCGACTACCTGCGGCATATGGCCATGCGCAACAAGGTTTTCACCTCGATGATCGGCATGGGTTACTACGGCACCAAGACGCCGAGCGTAATTCTCCGGAACGTGCTCGAACACGCCGGCTGGTACACGGCCTACACCCCCTACCAGGCGGAAATCAGCCAGGGCCGCATGGAAGCCCTGATGAACTACCAGCAGATGGTCGTCGACCTGACCGGGATGGAACTGGCCAACGCCTCACTGCTCGACGAGGGCACCGCCGCGGCAGAAGCCATGGCGATGGCGCACCGAGTGGCGAAATCGAAGAGCAACCGCTTCTTCGTCGGCATCGACATCCATCCGCAGATCCTCGCCGTGCTCGAGACCCGCGCCAAGGCCTTCGACTTCGAACTCGTGGTCGGCAACGCCCTCGAGAACCTGCCCGCCGACGACCTGTTCGGCGTGCTGGTGCAGTACCCGGGCTCGCGCGGCGCCGTGCGCGACCTCACCAAGGTGATCCAGAAGGCGCATGCCATGAACGCGCTGGCCATCGTCGCCAGCGACCTGATGGCACTCTGCCTGCTCAAGCCGCCGGGCGAGATGGGTGCCGACATCGTCGTCGGCAACTCGCAGCGCTTCGGCGTGCCGATGGGCTACGGCGGACCGCACGCCGCGTTCTTCGCCACGCGCGACGCCTTCAAGCGTCAGACGCCCGGCCGCATCATCGGCTATTCCGTCGACAGCCAGGGCCGCCCGGCGCTGCGCATGGCGCTGCAGACGCGCGAGCAGCACATCCGCCGCGAAAAGGCGACCTCAAACATCTGCACCTCGCAGGTGCTGCTCGCGGTCATGGCCGGTTTCTACGCGGTCTACCACGGCCCCGACGGGCTCCGGCGGATCGCCGAGAAAATTCACCGCATGGCATCGATCACGGCGGAAGGACTCCGGCAACTCGGTTTCGAGATCGTGCACGAGGCGTTCTTCGACACCGTGCTCGTGCGCGTGCCGGGCCAGGCCGGACGCATCGCCGCGCACGCACGCGAGCGCATGATCAACCTCCGCGTCGTCGACGCCAATCATTTGGCCATTTCGCACGACGAGACGACGCGCCGGCGCAACCTGCGCACGCTCTGGAACGTGTTCTCGACCGGCGCGGCGGACAGGCTCGACATTGACGAGATCGACCGCGCCGTCGCCGAGAACATCCCCGCCAACCTGCGCCGGGCGGTCGACTACCTCGAACATCCGGTGTTTCATCGCTACCACTCGGAAACCGAGATGATGCGCTACATGCGCAAGCTCGTCGCCAAGGACATCGCGCTAAACCGCGCCATGATCCCGCTCGGTTCCTGCACCATGAAGCTCAATCCGGCGACCAGCATGATTCCGATCACCTGGCGCGAGTTCGCCCACATGCATCCATTCGCGCCACTGGATCAGACCCAGGGCTATCAGCAGTTGTTCGAGGAAACCGAGGACATGCTCTGCGAGGCGACCGGCTTCGACGCCCTCTCGCTGCAGCCGAACGCGGGCTCGCAAGGCGAATATGCCGGCCTGCTCACCATCCGCAAGTATCTCTCGTCCATCGGCCAGGGCGAGCGCGACATCTGTCTGATTCCGGCGAGCGCGCACGGCACCAACCCGGCGAGCGCGGTCATGGCCGGCATGCGGGTCGTCGTCGTCGAATGCGACGACAAGGGCAACATCGACATCGACGACCTCAAGGCCAAGGTGGCCGAGCACGCCGACAAGCTGGCGGCGCTGATGGTCACATATCCGTCGACCCATGGCGTGTTCGAAGAAGGCATCATCGAGATTTGCGATGTCGTCCACGGTGCCGGCGGCCAGGTCTACATGGATGGCGCCAACATGAACGCCATGGTCGGCATCGCCCGGCCCGGCAAGTTCGGCCCCGACGTGGCGCACCTCAACCTGCACAAGACCTTCGCCATTCCGCACGGCGGCGGCGGCCCCGGCGTCGGGCCGATCGGCGTGAAGTCGCACCTGGCGCCGTTCCTGCCCGACCACTCGGTCGTCGAGGGCGTCAACCCGGCCGCCGGCGGCGGCGAAACCATCGGCGCGGTCGCCTCCGCGCCCTGGGGCTCGGCCTCGGTGCTGCCGATCTCTTGGTCCTACATGTTCATGATGAAGGGACACGGCCTCAAGCGCGCCACCGAGATCGCTATTCTCAACGCCAACTACATGGCGAAGCGGCTCGACCCCTATTATCCGGTGCTCTACACCGGCACGCACGGGTTCGTCGCGCACGAGTGCATCATCGACCTGCGCCCGGTCAAGGAAAGCTCGGGCATCAGCAACGAGGACGTGGCCAAGCGCCTGATCGACTACGGCTTCCACGCGCCGACGATGTCGTTCCCGGTGCCGGACACGCTGATGATCGAGCCGACCGAGAGCGAGTCGCTCTACGAGATCGACCGGCTCTGCGATGCGCTGATCCAGATCAGGGAAGAGATCGCCGCCGTCGAACGCGGCGAGGTCGACGCCGAGAACAACGTGCTCACGAACGCGCCGCACAGCCACCACTTGTTGTTCGGCGCCGAGTGGGACCGGCCGTACTCACGCGACCAGGCGTTCTTCCCGATCCCGGAACTGCACGACGACAAGTACTGGCCGCCGGTCGGCCGCGTCGACAACGTCTATGGCGACCGGAACCTGGTCTGCACCTGCCCGACCGTCGATAGCTACCGCGAAGCGGCGGAATAGCAGCCGGCTAGAGCGCCAGCGTCATGAAGGTGTTGTAGTCGCTCGCTTCGTAGTCGCCGAAGGCGCCGCAGCTGACGAAACCATGGCGTGCATAGAGCGCGCGGGCGGGCGCGAAGGCTTCCATGCTGCCGGTCTCGAGATAGAGCCGCGCGTAGCCGCGCCGGCGCGCCTCCGCGACGATATGGCGCAGCATCGTGCCGCCGAGGCCGCCCCCACGTCGCGCCAGAACGGTTTGCATCGACTTGATCTCGCCCGTATCCGGAGAAAGCTCCTTGGGGGCGCCGCAACCTATCAGCTCGCCGCCGTCCCACACGGTCCAGAACGTGATCTCGGGCGCGCGAAGCGCTTCGAGGTCGAGGGCGAAACTGAATTCGGGCGGTGATTGCCGCGCCATGAAGTCGAGGCGCACCATCAGCAGGCGCGCGATCTCCGGTCCTCGCAGATCGTCGATGCGGATTTCCATCGGCCGGTCTAGAAGTCGTCGATCTGGCGCCGCAACCAGCGCTCGCCATCGAGGCAATCGCGGTCGATGCGGCGGTACTGGGCGGGGATCAGGCGCGGCCGAAGCGGCTGAAT
>JAYNJY010000028.1:11444-18312 GCA_038110665.1 Rhodospirillaceae bacterium
TCATAGTACTTGTCGAGGTTCGGAATCTGCGGCGCGCCGAACCGGCTCGGCTTGCCGTTGACGATGGGTAGGCCGTTGATGACGAACCCGGCTTGGATCGCCTGGTCGCGCACGGCCAGGATCGACGCGCCGTTGTTGTTGGCGCCGTCGCCGGAGATGTCGATGACGCGGCGCCGGCTGGTATGCGGACTGCGGCGAGAGCGTTCCATGGCGTAGCGAATGGCGCCGCTGATCGACGTCCATTGCGCGGTGTCGTTGGGATGCTTGTTGATTTCCTCGGTGAAGCGCTTGGCGCTGGCCGGATCGTGGATGACCATCCAATCGACCAGCACTTCCTGGTAGTGATCGCCGGCCCATTCGACGTAGGTCGCCGCGATTCGCTTGTGGAAACCGGAATGGATCGCGGCCATCACGGCCGGATGATTGAGCGCCTGGATGTAGCCCTGGCGTTGCAGGCGCGCCTCGTCCTCGTCGACGGAACCGGAAATGTCAACCGCGAGCACCAGTTCCAGATCGACCGGCTCCGCTGCCGCGCGGCCCCAGAACGCGACCGACAACAGGCTGGCCAGCACCAACAAACGGATCATAATGGATATGTAAGCACCGGATTTCACGGTTCCACAATGGGGGGAATGCGATGGCAAGCAAAAATCTCGAAAACGTGAGGGTCTTGCTGTTCGACACCTTCGGCACGGTCAGCGACTGGCGCGGCTCGATCACACGGATGGGCGAGCGCCTGGCGAAACGCAAGGCAATCGAAGGAGTTGACTGGGAAGCCTTCGCCCGCGCCTGGCGCGCCGGATACAGGCCGGGAATGGCGCGGGTACAATCGGGCGAACGGCCATGGACCGCCGTCGACGTCATCCACCGTGAGCGCCTGGACGAGATTCTCGTCGATTTCGGTATCGCAGAACGGTTTGCCGAGGCCGAAAGGGCCGACATGAACCTGTTCTGGCACCGGCTCGACCCATGGCCGGACAGCCTTCCCGGACTGCTTCGGCTGAAACGCAAGTTCCTGATCTCGCCCCTGTCCAACGGCAGTATCGTGCTGCTCTCCAGCATGGCGAAGCGCGCCGGCCTGCCGTGGGACTTCGTGTTCTCCTCCGACGTGTTCAAGGCCTACAAGCGCGATCCCGCCGTCTATCTAGGCGCCATCGACATGCTCGGGCTCGAACCCGGCGAGATCATGATGACCGCCGCCCACAACGACGACCTCGCCGCCGCGCGCTCGCACGGCATGCGTACCGCCTACATCAACCGGCCCTACGAATACGGCGTCGACCAGAGCAAGGATTTCGAGGCCGAGGAAGATTGGGACGTGATCGCGGACGGGATCGACGGGGTCGCCGAGCAACTCGGCTGTTAATACGGGTTAACGTCGCAAGCCTCGGAAATCCGCCACTCGGCCCGATCATGTAAGGGTTCGGTCAGACTTCGTACATATCAACGGCTCCGGACAGACGCCGGTGGTGGAAGCAGGCCATCACCTCGAATTCAGGCGCGGCCCCGGTCGCGCCGATGAGGAAAACGAAGGGGCCCCCGCATGACCGATTCCACCGAGGGGATCAATCTCGTCCAGAACGGCAGTTTCGAAGATATCGAATATCCGGGCCGCCCCGGCCACCACGGTTCTTCGCACCACCACCATCATTCACAAAGCCACGCGCCCTGGGGATACGGCCCTTTCGGTCACGGGCATTCCGCTGGGGCCATGGCGGCCATGGGCACGGCGGTCATGGGTACGGGCATGGGCATCACGGTTTCGGCCATTTCTGGCCGGTGCTGTCGTCCAGAAATCACCTGCCGCCGAAGATCGCCTATGTCGAACAACTCACCCTGCAACGCTCGGCGCTGGAAGGCGTGATCGAAACGCCGCTCGGGGCACTTCGGTTCTATAGCGTGCACCTCGGCCACGTCGGCGCGGCCGAGAGGGCGGCACAGATCCAGGCCCTGATGGCGATCTTTTTCGATGGCCCGGAGCGGGGCGGCGTGGTTTCCGGCAGCAAGGCTTCCCGGCACTGGACCGCCGATCAGATACCGCCGCCGATGCCGGTATCCGCGGTGCTACTCGGCGATTTCAACCTGTTCCCGCTCGATGCCGAGAACGAACTATTGGTCGGCGGCACCGACACCAAGTACGGGCGCCTGATCACCACGCGGCACCTGGTCGACGCCTGGTCGGCGGCCGGCCGTGCGCTCACGGATGGCCATACCTGTTTCGCTCACGCCGGCGCGGCACCACGCATCGACTACGCCTTGGTGACACCGGATTTGGCGCCGCGCATCCTATCGGTCACCGTCGATGCAGACGCCCAGGGCTCGGATCACCAGCCGGTCCGTCTCGATCTCACATAGGAAAATGCCGGGCCCTGTTGGGGCCCGGCGAAGTCTCAGGGAGAGACCCTCAAGATCGTCCGTGGGAGGCTTGAGGAAGGAATTAGTTGCGGGTCGCCATCATCTCGTCGGCGGCCTTCATCACCTTGGAATTCATCTCGTAGGCGCGGCTGGCGCGGATCAGGTTGGAGATTTCCTCGACCGGATTGACGTTCGAGCCCTCGACGAAGCCCTGCTGGATTCGACCGAAGCCGTTGAGCCCCGGCGTTCCCGTCGCCGCCGCGCCGGACGCCGTGGTCGCGATGAACATGTTGTCACCGACCGCACGCAGGCCGCCCGCATTCGGGAATTGGGCGATCAGGACGGTACCGACGTTGGCCTGGGTGCCACCCTGCTCGACGAGGACCTCGCCGGTTGCGTTGATCGTCACCTTGCTGGCACCGGCCGGCACGGCGATGCCCGGCTGCAACGGGAAACCGTCGTGGGTGACCAGGACCCCGGCCTCGTTGAGTTGGAAGGTACCGTCACGGGTGAAGGCGGTGTCGCCGTTGGGAAGCTGCACCTGGAAGTAGCCTTCGCCGCGGATGGCGAGATCGAATAAGTTGCCGGTCTGCTTCAAGGCACCCTGCTCGTGCACGCGATAGACGTCGCCGATCTTGACGCCGAGCCCGGAATGAACGCCCAACGGCACGGTCTCGCCCGCGCTCGAGCCGACCTTCGGCCGGCGCACCATGTGGCGATAGAGCAGAGAATTGAATTCCGTCCGCCGGCGTTCGTAGCCCGACGTATTGATGTTGGCCAGGTTGTTGGCCACCACCTCTGTACGGTGCTGCTGGGCAAGCATGCCCGAGGCGGCGATGGATAGTGCTCTCATTTTCCCGTTCCTTTTTTTCGTCAGCGGTCCCGAATAGGCATGGGCCGCCTTCATCTGGTATTGGATAAGCATGTGCCATGCCAAAAATGATATGTTTAATTTCAACGGCTTATATGGAATTTCATCAACAAAAATGGCGTCCCGATGCGACGATGGGCAGGATTTGCCGCCCAATCGCGGGGATGCGCTATAGTCGGCCGGATCGATCCCAGGGAGGTTCCGAATGTTCACACGCCACAAACCCAAGACGGTGGCGCCACCGTCTTCCAAGTTCTGCCATGCCGTCGGGGTCGCCGAGGCCCGGCGCTGGCTGCATCTTTCCGGCCAGGTCGGCCAGACCGCCGAGGGCCGCGTCGCCGGCGGACCGGAGGCGCAGATGGAACAGTGCTGGCGCAACATCCTGAACATCCTCGAGGACGCCGGCATGGCCCGCGACGACCTGGTCAAGGTCACCGCCTATATCATCGACGCAGGACTGGTGGCACTCTACCGACAGGTACGTGACCGCATGCTGGACGGCTACGAGTGCGCCTCCACACTGGTCGTGGTCAGCGCACTCGCCAATCCGGACTGGGTCGTCGAGATCGAGGCTGTCGCGGCTCAGTAGTCGAGCGGCACGTCGACCAGCACCACCTCCGTCTCCCCCTTGGGTGCAGCGATGGTGACGGCGCTTTCCGACGTGATCGCGGCGCCAGCGCGGGCCGGGACCTCCTGGCCGTTGACCAGCACCATGCCTTCGGCGACTACCAGATAGGCGGCGCGGCCGGGCGCCAACGTATGGGTGACGCTGCCGCCCTTGGCGATGCGCCCGCCTAAGACGGCGGCGTCCTGATGGATCATCAGCGCGTCGTCGTCGCCCTTGCGGCCGGACGCCAGCACCGGCAGCCGGCCGGTGACCGGCGCCTTCGGAAACTTCCTGGCGTCCCAACGGGGCTCGTGGCCCCTGGCATCGGTCTGAATCCAGATCTGGAACAGCACCGTGGGCTCGTCCTCGTCGTTCATTTCGGCATGCACGATGCCGGAGCCCGCGCTCATCACCTGGACGTCGCCGGCGGCGGTCTTGCCGCGATTGCCGAGGCTGTCCTGGTGGGTAATGGTGCCCTTCCGCACGTAGGTGACGATCTCCATGTCCCGGTGCGGGTGCGGCTCGAAACCGCTTCTCGGGCCGACCACGTCGTCGTTCCAGGCACGCAGCGCGCCCAACCCCATCCGTTCGGGGTCGCGATAGCCGGCGAAACTGAAATGATAGTGGGCGTCGAGCCAACCGTTCTCGAAGGTACCGAGGCGCTCGAAGGGGGTGACGTCGATCATGATCTACTCCTGTGGCTCAGATGTTTACGCCGCGCGGCGGGCCTTGGCGAGGACAGTAGCGGCTTCGTCGATGACGGTCCCCGCGGGCACATGGCACTGATTGTCGAGAATGACGTTCTTGAGCCTTCAACCCGGGCCGATCTCGCATCCCGGCAGAGCCAGGACTCCCTCCAGTTCGCAACCCATGTGCACCTTCACGTTGGAGAACAGGATCGATTTTTTCAGATACGACTCGATCACCACGCATCCGCCGCTGACCATGGCGTCCTCGATGCCGTGCTTGTCGCCGCCATCGACGAAATGGGCCGGCGGCAGTTGCGGCTGATAGGTGAGCGTCGTCCATGACGGCTCGTACAGGCCCATGGGCGGGAGTTTCGAGAGCAGCTCCAGATTGGCCTGGTAGTAGGCGTCGATGGTGCCGACGTCGCGCCAATAGGGCGGCTGGCCCTCGTGCGGATTGACGAAGCGGTGCGCCAGCAGGTGGGCGCCATCGGCGAGCGCCTTGGGGATGATGTCGCGTCCGAAGTCGTGACTGGATTCGGCATTATAGGCGTCTTCCCGCAAAAGCCGGCTGAGATATTCGAAGGACGCGATGTAGATGCCCATGGAGGCGAGCGCAAAGTCGGGCTAGTTTGGCATGGTCCGGGGGGCGGCCGGCTTTTCCTCGAAACGCAGGATACGGCCGTTCTCGTCGGCCTCCATGACACCGTGCTGCCCAGCCGCGTCGGTGGCCGGGACGGCGATGCAGGCAACGGTGAAATCGGCGCCGGCGTTGACGTGATCGGCGAGCATCTCGCCATAATCCATGTTGTAGACGTGGTCGCCGGCGAGAATCAGGACATGGTTGATGGCGTAACCGCCGATGATGTCGAGCGACTGATAGACGGCATCGGCCGTGCCCAGGAACCAGGTTTCGTCGTCGGTCCATTGCTGCGCCGGGACGACGTCGATGAACTCGCCGCGTTCGGTGTTGAGATAGGTCCAGACGCGCATCAGATGCTGGATCAGGGAATGCGGCTTGTACTGGGTCAGCACGCAGACCTTGCGGATGCCCGAATGCAGGTAATTCGACAGCGTGAAATCGATGATCCGGAACTTGCCGCCGAACGGCACCGCCGGCTTGGTACGCCAGTCGGTGAGTACGCCTAGGCGCTCGCCGCGTCCGCCGGCCAGGACCAACGCCAGGGTGTTGCCCGTCAGGCGGCTGACGAAGCGCGCGGCCTGCTTGCCATGGTGTGGTCCAGCTATGCGGAAAATTCCCGAACGGGGGGTATTGTAGTGCGTAGACCCTCAATGTCGAATCGGTGGCGCCGCGTCAGTGGCCTTCGCGCCACCAAGCCGCCATGACGGCGCCCAACAACAGGATCACGACGATGATCGGCAGCAGTAGCGGCAGCTGCGCGACGCCGGTGACGACGTAGGCATTGTTGTCGATCAGCCCGAGCCAGTTGCGCCCGGCGCGGTCGCGTTCCGGCTGCACCTTGCGCAGATCCGGCAGGCCGTCGGCGATCCAGCGGAGCGCACCGCCGGTATGCTGGGCGAGCGGGCCGAGAAATTGTTCGGTGGCGCGGAGATCGGCGAACTCGACCGGGTTGACCGCGCCGGCGGCGGCGAGTGCCTCGTGGCGGCCGTCGCGTACGCGGTAGAGGCCGACGGCGTCGGCCGGCGCTTCGATGCGGGCAAGGCCATGGCGATCGGGTTTAAGCTGGTGGCTGGTCTCGCGACCGTCCGGGTAGCCGACGGTGACCTCGACGGCTTCGCCGCCGAGCGAGCGCCGGTGGATGACCAGTTTGCCACCTTCGACCTCGGCGCGGAGGTTGTCCTCCTCGAGATCGGGCTCCTTCATCAGCCAATGCGACGTGCGACGAAGCAACTCGGCGTAGGGACCGCCGCCTTCGTAGCCGCGCGCCCAGAGCCAAATGTGATCGCTGAGCACGGTGGCGACACGGCCCTCGCCGTAACGGTTGAGCACGAGCAGCGGACGCCCCTGCTCGCCCTGCATCAAGGTATGGCCGGCGCGAGCCGACGCATCGATCTGGCGGAACCAGCGGCCCCACTTGGGTTCCGAGCCGCTGCCGTCGGCCTGCACGGTGCCTTGGCCCGGTAGGTTGCCGGTGACCGGATGGCGCCGGCCGACATCGCTCAGGCGCGGGCGGAAGCCGTTGGCTATGACCTTGCCGGTCGGCGCGGCGGGCAACACGCGGCCGAGCGGCGTGTTGTAGAGGCTGCGGTCGGAGGCGAACTCGGGCCCGACGGCGAGCAGCAGCGCACCGCCGCCTTTCACGTAGTCGTCGATGTTGCGCAGATACGACGGCGGCAGCACGTCGCGCACCACGTAGCGGTCGAACA
>JAYNJY010000029.1:0-11606 GCA_038110665.1 Rhodospirillaceae bacterium
TCCAGGCCGACGGCGGCACCCGCACGGCGGCGATCACCGGCAGCTACGTGGCGCTCCACCGGGCGTTCGACCGTTGTGTCCAGCTTGGTGTAATTAAGACCATTCCATTGATCGATGAAGTGGCAGCAATCTCCTGCGGTATATATAAGGGCATTGCAGTGACCGATCTTGATTATGCCGAAGACTCGACGGCGGAGGCCGACGCCAACTTTGTTTTGACCGGAAAGGGCGGAATCGTTGAGATTCAGGGCACGGCGGAGGCCGACCCCTTCTCTCAAGAGCAATTTTTTGAGCTTCTTCGCTTGGCGCAGGATGGCGTCGCCAACCTGGTGCGCGCCCAGCGCCAGGCGCTCGGTCTGGATTGACGGCCTGATCCCATGGCGCGGCGCTTCACTGAGAAAAAGCTGGTGATCGCCAGCCACAACGCCGGCAAGGTGCGTGAGATCGCCGCCTTGCTGGCGCCCTTCGGCACGGAAGTGATTTCCGCCGGCGCGCTCGGGCTCGACGAGCCGGTCGAGGACGGCGCAACCTTCATCGCCAACGCTGAAATCAAGGCCCGCGCCGCCGCCCGCGCCGCCAGGCTGCCGGCGCTGGCCGACGATTCCGGCCTTATGGTGCCGGCGCTCGGCGGCGAACCGGGCATCCATTCGGCCCGCTGGGCCGGCCCGGAAAAAGATTTCGATATGGCAATGACCGAGGTTTGGCGCCGGCTCGCGGGTGGCGATCCGAAAGCGCACTTCGCCTGCGCGCTGTCGCTCTGCTGGCCGGAAACCGAGGCCACGCCCGAGCATATCGAGACCTTCGAGGGCGCGGTACACGGCAATCTCGTCTGGCCGCCGCGCGGGACCGAGGGTTTCGGCTACGATCCGATGTTCGTGGCGGATGGATATTCCGCCACCTTCGGCGAGATCGATCCGGACGAGAAGCACCGCATCTCGCACCGCGCCGCCGCGTTCCGGCTCTTGGTCGAGGCCTGTTTCGCATGACCGCCGCCGGCCTGCGGCGCGCCGCCGGAGACGAGGCCACGCTGCTCGCCCGGCTGCACTGCCGGGCCTGGCGCGAGACCTACCGCGGCATGCTGCCCGACGCCATGGTCGACGGGCTCGGCCTCACCGAGGCCGAGGCCAAATGGCGGGAACGCCTGGCGCCGGCGAGCGGGCACAGCGTCTTCGTCGCCGAGACGGCGGCGGGCGATGCGGTCGGGTTCGCCAGCGGCTGTGCCTCGAACGAGGACGCCGCACCCAACGCCGGGCTGCTCGAAACCCTCTATCTCGTCAAGGCCGGCCAAGGCTCAGGCCTTGGCCGGCGGTTGCTCGCCACCGTCGCCGACGACTTGGCAGCGCAGGGCTTCGACGAGATGATCGTCGTCGTCCACGCCGACAACCCGGCGGCCAAGTTCTACGCCGCCATGGGCGCGGCGGAACTTTGCCGGCGCGAGCGGGCGTTCCGCGGCCATCTGTGTCCCGAGATCCTGTGGCGCTGGCCGCTGCCGCTGCAACCGGCGAAAGCCCCGGTATGAGCGGCGCGACGGAACCCATGACCGAACCCCTGGCGCTTTACGTGCACTGGCCGTTCTGCCAATCGAAGTGCCCGTATTGCGATTTCAACAGCCACGTCGCCAACACCATCGACCACGCCCGCTGGCGCGACGCGCTCACGGCCGAGCTCGAACACTACCGCGCACTGACCGGGCCGCGCGCGGTCTCGTCGGTGTTCTTCGGCGGCGGCACGCCGTCGCTGATGGAGGGCGCCACGGTCGCGACACTGATCGAGGCGGCGGAGCGGCTCTGGGGGTTCTCGGCCGAGGCCGAAATCACGCTCGAAGCCAATCCGTCCTCGGCCGAGGCCAGGCGCTTCCGCGACTATCGCGCGGCCGGGGACAATCGATTGTCCCTCGGCGTGCAGTCGTTCGAACCGGAGGCCCTTGCCTTCCTCGGCCGGCACCACGACGTCGCCGAGGCCGAGCGCGCATTGGCATTGGCCGGCGAGATTTTTCCGCGTCATTCCTTCGACCTGATCTACGCCCGCCCGGGCCAGGCGCTGGCTCAGTGGCAGGCGGAACTGACGCACGCACTCGGCTTCGTCGGCGAGCATCTCTCCGTCTATCAGCTCACCATCGAGCCCGGCACGGCGTTCTTCCGCGAGCGTGTCGCCGCGGCGGAAGAGGACCTCGGCGCCGACATGTTCGCCGCAACGCGCGATTTGCTCGCCGCCGCCGGCCTGCCGGCCTACGAGGTTTCCAATCACGCCCGGCCCGGCTGCGCGAGTCGCCACAACCTGACCTATTGGCGCGGCGGCGACTATGTCGGCGTCGGCCCCGGCGCGCATGGCCGCCTGACCCGCGACGGCGAGTTCCAGGCGACGCACCAGATCGCAGACCCGGCGCGCTGGCTCGAGCAGGTCGGCGCCAAGGGCGAGGGCACCGCCAAGCTGCGCCGGTTGGACGCGCACGAACGCGCCGAGGAAATGGTGATGACCGGGCTCCGCATGGCGGAAGGGCTGGATACGGAACGGCTCGAACGGATCACCGGCCTGGCGCTCGACCGACTCGCCGATCCGGCCGCCTTGCAGCGCTGCGTCGCGGGCAGGCTTTTGGTGTGGAAAGGAACGCGGCTGCTCGCCACGGCGGAAGGCATGCTCCGGCTCAACGCCATGCTGGCGCATCTGCTGGCGCCGGCTGAAGACGATATCTAGTTGATCGCCGCCTGGAAGGTGGTCGGCGCGCGTTCCAGCACCTTGGGCGCATGACGGCCGACCTGCATCACCGCGAGGCCGCGCTCGGCGGCGCCGTTCGGCCCGAAGCGGAAGATGCCGTCGCGGCCGTCGAAGCCGCTCTTGGCGCCGAGCGTGGCTTCCGAGAAATCGGGGCCGGTCTGGGCGCGGGCGATCACGGCGGCCAAGGCGGTGGCGTCGTAGGCGAGCGTCGCCAGCCGGAGCGGCGCGACGCCGTAGGTGTCCTGGTACTGCTTGACGAAACCCTGGCGCGCGGCCGGATCGGGCGCCGCGTACCAGCCGCCGAGCAGCGCCGGTTCGGCGCCGATCTCGGGCACGTCCCACTGGCCGGTGCCGAGCATCCGCACCTTGCTCGGATCGACGTCGTAGAACGGCAGCAGCGCCGCCACCGACAACAGGCGCTTGCCGCCGTCGGCGATCAAGAGCGCGTCGAACGGCAGATCGCCGATGGTCTGCAGGTTCTCCAGCCGCTTCAGCGCCTGGCGCGAGACCTCGTCGTTCTGGCGCTCGAGTTCCTTCCTCTGCTGCACCAGCGCCTGGCGCCGGTTGTCGTAGTCGGCGAGGGTGCGGACGACGGCGGTGAAGTCCTCGGCGCCCGGGTCGTAGAACTGCGCCGCCACCATTGTCGCGCCGCCGGCACGGACGGCCTCGCGGATGGTCTCGAACACGGTCGCGCCGTAGGCGTTGTCGGGCGCCAGGGCGGCGAAGCGGGTGATGCCGCGGCGGATGGCGTAGCCGACGACGCGGCGGACCTGGTCCTCGGGCAGGAAGCCCATGGTGTAGACGCCGGCGCCGGCGACCCGGCGGTCGGACGAGAACGCCAATACCGCCACGTGCGCGGCGCGCGTCGCCGGCGCCACGGCACGGACCGAGCTGGCGAGCAGCGGCCCGAGGATGATCTGCGCGCCGTCGCCGATGGCGGTCTGCGCCGCCGCCGCCGCACCCTGCGGTGTGCCGTGCGTATCGACCGGCAGCAGTTCGAGCTTGCGGTCGGCGAAGTCGAACATGGCGAGCTGGGCGGCGTCCAGCAACGCCTTGCCGATGGCGGCGTTGGCGCCCGAGAGCGGCAGCAGCAAACCGACGCGAACGGTGTCGGTGGTCGCCGGCGGCGGCACGATCGGCCGCTGGGCGTCGGCCTGGGCCGGCTGCGGCGCGCGGTTCAAGAGATAGGAGAGCGACGGCAAATCCGGGTTGGGGTAGGGCTGCGCGCCGGGTTGGCCGGGTTGCGGCTGACCGGGATAGGGCTGTGTCGTGACGTTCTGCTGCGGCACCACGGCGTTGGCGCGCGGTGGCACCGACTGCTGCACCACCTGGGCGCCGGGCGAGATCGGCTGGCCCGTCGCGGCATTGGTTCCCGGCGGTACGTTGGCGCGGCTCGTGCGCGGACCCGTCACCGGCGGGCGCTGGTGCGAAGGCGGCGTCTCCAGCGCCGGGCGCGACTGCGGGCTTTCCACTTGCAACAGGCGGCCCGGGTTGAAATCCTGACAGCCGGCGACGCCAAGGAATGCCGTGGCCAGGGCCACCGCGCCGAAGCGTGATGTCAGGAGAGTTCCGGGAGCGGACGGGCGTGTCATCGAAATCAAGACGGTCTTCCTCGAACGCAGGCGGCAGAGGCGGCGAGCCTAGCGAGAGGCACCGGCAGAGTAAACCATCCGCCGACGCCATGGCGCCCGGCCTGGTCCCAAAAGGCCTGGTTTCCAAAGGCCTGGCTCCCAAAGGCTTGATCATCGTCGCGACGCCGATCGGCAATGCCGCCGACATTTCGGCACGCGCGCTCGGCGTTCTCGCCGGCGCCGATGTCGTCGCCTGCGAGGATACCCGCGTCACCGCGAAACTGTTCGCCGTTCATGGCATCCGCGCCCCGATGCTGCCCTATCACGAACACAACGCCCAAACCCAGCGCCCAAAGCTGATGGAACGATTGAAAGGTGGCGAAACCGTGGCGCTGGTCAGCGACGCCGGCACGCCGCTGATTTCCGACCCCGGCTACCGGCTGGTGCGCGATTGCATCGAGGCTGGCATCGCGCTCACCTGCGTGCCGGGGCCGTCGTCGGTGACGACGGCGCTGGCGCTTTCGGGCCTGCCGACCAACCGCTTCTTCTTCCAGGGCTTCCTGCCGGCGAAACGGGCGGCGCGGCTGGCCGCGCTCGAGGCCGTCGCCGGCGTACCGGGCTCGCTGGTGATCTTGGAATCGGCGAACCGGCTTGCCGACATGCTTGCCGACGCGGCCCAGGCGTTGGGCGAACGCGAGGCCGCCGTGACGCGCGAGCTGACCAAGCGTTTCGAGGAGGTGCGACGCGGGCCGCTGGGTGAGTTAGCGCGGCATTATCAAGCCGCCGGCGC
This sequence comes from Rhodospirillaceae bacterium, assembly GCA_038110665.1. Classification (GTDB taxonomy): domain Bacteria; phylum Pseudomonadota; class Alphaproteobacteria; order Rhodospirillales; family Casp-alpha2; genus TMED8. The sequence continues at coordinate 5,077 of JAYNJY010000029.1, forward strand.
GCCCAAGGGCGAGGTCACGGTGGTGATCGGCCCGGCGCCGGCGGACGACGTCGGCGAGCTCGACGACGACGCCGTCGACGCCATGCTGCGGAGCGAGCTCGAGACGAGCAGCCTGCGCGACGCCGCCGACAAGGTGGCGCGCCTCTCCGGCAGGCCGCGGCGCCAAGTCTACGCGCGTGCGTTGCAGCTCGCCAGCGAAACGTCGTGAGCGCAACGCCGCGGGACACGAAGCGCCACGACGCCGAGCGGCGCGGGCGCGGCCCGGAACGCCTGGCGGCGCTCTGGCTCCGGGCCAAGGACTACCGCATCCTGGCAAGGCGCTTCCAATGCCCGGCCGGCGAGATCGCCCTCGTCGCCCGGCGCGGCCGAATGCTCGTCTTCATTGAGGTCAAGGCACGCGACACCGGCGCCGACGCGGCCGATGCCGTCACGCCGCGTCAGCGCCGACGCATCGAGCGCGCCGCCGAGACCTCTCTGCGGCGGCAGCCGGAACTGGCCGGGCTCGATCTCCGCTGCGACGCCGTGCTGGTGCGGCCGGGCCGGCTGCCGACAGATATAGTGGATGCCTGGCGGCCGGGGTTATGAGCGGCCGGCATTCGCGGCTTGCGCGGTGAAATTTCCGATCCCCCTTTGTGCGCGCCGGGCGAGGCGGTAAAATAGGGCGATTCGCAAGGGGATCGTGAGCGGTAAGGGGGCCGCACGAGAACCACACAGGAGCAATCGCATGTACCCGCCGACACAGAAATCCGAGTTCACCAAACCCTATCGCGCAGCCCTGCTGGTGCTGGCGCTGCTGGCGCTGCCGGCCCTTTCGGGCTGCGCCAGCGCGGTGGTCGGCGCCGGCGCCGTCGCCGGCATCGCCGCCTTCGAGGAGCGCCCGGTCAAGGTCATCGCGCGCGATTCGAAGGTCTCCGCCGAATTGAAGATCGCGCTCCTCGACAAGAGCGAGCAGCATTTCGCCAAGGTCGGGATCGAGGTGTTCGAGGGCCGCGTGCTGCTCACCGGCGTCGTCCCGACCGAGCAGATGCGCGCCGACGCCGTCGGCACCGCGTGGAAGATCGCCGGCGTCAAGGCGGTGCTGAACGAACTGATGATCGGCGACCAGAAACTGACCGAAACCGCGCGCGACAGCTGGATCACCGCGCAGCTGACCTCGAAGCTGACGTTCGACAAACAGGTCCGCGCCATCAACTACGCCATCGAGACGGTCGCCGGCACGGTCTACCTGATCGGCATGGCCCAGGACCAGGCCGAGCTCGACCGCGTCATCGCGCACGCGCGCACCGTCGGCTACGTGCAAAAGGTGATCAGCCACGTGCGCGTCAAGCAGGCGGGCTGAGATGGCCGTCGACCAGGTGCCCGTGCGCGTCCTCGATACCGACTTGGCCGAGGCGCTCCGTGCCGTCGGCTCCCAGGACGACGACGACATCGACCTCGCCGGCACCGCACTCCTGCTGGCGCGCGCCGGTCGGCCCGAGGCGCCGCCGGCGCCATACCTGCGGCACCTGAAACAGATCGTCATCGATATCGGCGACTACGCCGGACCGGCGGCGAAGGGCGGCGACGAACTCGCGCGCCGGCACGAGGCCCTGGTGCAGGTGATCGCGCGGCGCTACGGCTACGCCGGCACACAGGACGCATTCGATCAGCTCGAGGCCGCCAACCTGATGCGCGCGGTCGACCGGCGTTCCGGCCTGCCGGTGATGCTCGGCATCCTCTATATCGACGCGGCCAGAAAACTCGGCTGGCTGGCATCGGGCATCGATTTTCCCGGCCGCTTCCTGGTCCGCATCGAGGCCATGGGCGAGCGCCGCATGATCGACCCCTTCGACCAGGGCGTGGAAGTCGACGCCGCCGGATTGCGCCGGCGCCTGAAGGATCTCGCCGGCGAGGGCGCGGAACTGAAACCGCATTACTACGCCGCCATGTCGGCGCGCGCCGTGCTGCTCAGGCTGGAAGGTAACATCCGTGTCCGGCTTGTCGCGCAGCAACGCTGGGAGGAGGCCTCCGCCGTGGTCGCGCGCATGCTGCTGATCGCGCCCGGCGATGCCGCGCTGTGGCGCGAGCAGGGCATGCTGCACGCGCGCCTCGACCGCGTCCAGGCGGCGATCGCCGCGCTCGAAGAGTCGCTTCGCTTCTCGACCGAAGAGCCGGCGCGCTACCGCACCTCGGCACTGATCCAGGAACTGCGCCGCCGCCTGCCCTGATCCACGCCCGCCCGCCGACGCCGGGAGTTGCCTTGGCGCCCGGACGTTGCCACATTAGCCGCGCCCGCGCCCGCGGCGCGCGTAAGCAAACACCCAGGGGAACACGCCATGACGCTGACCGTCGCCATTCAGATGGACCATGTCTCGGGGATCGACATCTCCGGCGATTCGACCTTCATGCTGGCGCTCGAAGCGCAGAAGCGCGGCTACGACCTGCTGCACTACGTGCCCGGCCGCCTCGCCATGCTGAACGGCCGCATCATCGCCGACGCGGAACCGATGCAGGTACGCCGCGAGAAGGGCAATCACTACTCGCTCGGCGCGCCTGAGCGTACCGATCTCTCCAAGGTCGACGTCGTGCTGATGCGCCAGGACCCGCCGTTCGACATGGCCTACATCACGGCGACGCATTTGCTCGAACACATCCATCCGACGACGCTGGTGGTCAACGACCCGCGCGAGGTCCGGAACGCGCCGGAAAAACTATTCGTCACCCGCTTCCCCGAGTTCATGCCGCCGACGCTGATCACGGCGGAGAAAAAGCTGATCCAGGAGTTTCGCGCCGAGCACAAGGACATCATCGTCAAGCCGCTGTTCGGCAACGGCGGCGCCGGCGTGTTCCACATCACGCCGGGCGACGAGAACCTGAACGCGCTCTTGGAAATGTTCTCGCAGAACTTCCGCGAGCCCCTGATCGTGCAGAAGTACCTGCCGGCCGTGCGCGCCGGCGACAAGCGCATCATCCTGATCGACGGCCAAGTGGCCGGCGCCACCAACCGCGTGCCGGCGGAGGGCGAGGCGCGCTCCAACATGCACGTCGGCGGCCGGCCGGAGAAGACCGGACTGACCAAACGCGAACACGAAATCTGCGAGGCCATCGGCCCGGAACTCAAGTCGCGCGGCATGATCTTCGTCGGCATCGACGTGATCGGCGACATGATGACGGAAATCAACGTCACCTCGCCGACCGGCATCCAGGAGATCAACCGTTTCGACGACGTCGCGCTCGAGGCCGACATCTGGGATGCAATCGAGGCCCGGCTCGATTGAGGCCCGGCTGATCGATGCAAAAAGCCGGCTTGGATAATTGCACGCTTTAGTCGCTAGACCGCGTTTTTCTACACGCTAAACTTCGGCCGTTCAACGGCTGGAGTTTGATGCATGGTCGCGCGCGTCGCCACCGTCGCCTTCGAAGGCATCGACGTCATCGACGTCGACGTTCAAGTCCAGGCCTCGCCGGGGCTGCCGGCCTTCACCATCGTCGGCCTCGCCGACAAGGCGGTCGGCGAAAGCCGCGAGCGGGTCAGGGCGGCGCTGTTTGCCATCGGCCTCGCGCTGCCGCCGAAGCGCATCACCATGAATTTGGCGCCGGTCGACCGGCTGAAGGGAGGCGGGCACTACGACCTGCCGATCGCGCTCGGGCTGCTCCCGGCGATGGGCGTGGTAGCGGCGGACGCCAGGGCGCCGCCGGCTCGATGCGCGTGAGCCATGAGTCGTCGAGCGGCATGATACACCATCTGCAGCTTGGTTGCGGTTACGAAACGAAACGGAAATCTATATTAGATTCATGAGCTTGTATGGGAAGCGCCGCAATCAGCTCGGACCCGGCGGGGGAAAACCCTGCGCCGGCAGCGGCTTAGGCGGCGCGTGGCCGGGCGCAGGCGAGTGCGGCAGGGGCGAAAACCGGCGAATCAGCGCTCAGGCGATTCGCGCTGATCTTGTTTCTGCTAGTCCTTGGGCCGCCGGATCATGCCGCCGAGGTCACGCCCGGCGAAGATGTGAACGTGAAAATGCGGCACTTCCTGGTGCGCGTCGCGGCCGTGGTTGGCGAGGATGCGGTAGCCGCCGTCGACGGCGCCGGCATCGCGCGCGACCTTGCCGACCGCACGCATGAAGCCGGCGAGCTCGGCCGCCGACGCCTTGGCCGAGAAATCGTCCATGGAGACGTATGCGCCCTTCGGGATGACCAAGATGTGGGTCGGCGCCTGGGGTGCGATATCATGGAAGGCGAGCGACCATTCGTCCTCATGCACCTTCTTGCAGGGAATTTCGCCGCGGATGATCTTGGCGAACACGTTCTGGTCGTCGTAGGCCATGGCGTCGGTATTCCTCTCTCGTTCAACTGCGCCGCTGGCGCTTTTCGGTGATGCCCGAGGTGCCGAAGCGACGCTCCAACTCGCGCCACGCCTGCTCCGGCTTGACGCCCACGTCGGCCCACAGCACCAGCAGGTGGAACAGCAGATCGCAGCTTTCCGAGACCAGCGCCTTCCTGTCCTGGACCAGGGCGGCGATGGCGACCTCGACCGCCTCCTCGCCGACCTTCTTGGCGATCTGCGCCCGGCCGCGGCCATAGAGGCGCGCCGTGTAGGAGCTGTCGGGGCTGGCGCGGCGGCGCTTCTTGACGACCTCGAACAGTTCCTCGACGACATGGCCCTTCGGCGCCGGCTTTGCCTGGGCGCGGCGCCGTGGCTTGGCCTTTTCGGCTTTCTTCGGCGCGGCCTTCCGGGATGCGGCCTTTTTCTGATCGGTGGATTTGGTTTGTTTCGCCATGCTTGGATGTCCGTTCAGCAGGGACCGTCGGTGGGGCGGACCGAGATTCCGGCGGCCGCCATGTAAGCCTTGGTTTCGGCGATTGTATAGGTGCCGAAGTGGAAAATCGATGCCGCCAGCACGGCCGACGCATGGCCCTCGGTGATGCCCTCGACCATGTGCTCGAGCGTGCCGACGCCGCCCGACGCGATCACCGGCACCGTGACGGCGTCGGCGACGGCACGGGTTAGCGGGATGTTGAAGCCCTGCTTGGTGCCGTCGCGGTCCATCGAGGTGAGCAGGATCTCGCCGGCGCCGAGCTCGGTCATGCGCCGGGCCCATTCGACCGCGTCGATGCCGGTCGGCTTCCGGCCGCCGTGGGTGAAAATCTCGAACTTGTCGGGCGCCACCGACTTGGCATCGATGGCGACGACGATGCACTGGCTGCCGAACTTGGTCGCGGCCTCGCGCACGAATTCCGGGTTGTGCACGGCGGCGGTGTTGATCGAGACCTTGTCGGCGCCCGCCAACAACAATTTGCGCACGTCTTCGGTGGTGCGCACGCCGCCGCCGACGGTCAAGGGCATGAAGCACTGCTCGGCGGTGCGCCCGACCACGTCGAAAATGGTTTCGCGGTTCTCGTGGCTGGCGGTGATGTCGAGGAAGCAAAGCTCGTCGGCGCTGGCGGCATCGTAGAGCCGCGCCTGCTCGACCGGGTCGCCGGCATCGACCAGGTCGACGAAGCTGACGCCCTTGACGACGCGGCCGCGGTCGACGTCGAGACAGGGGATGACGCGCGCTTTCAGCATCACGCCGCCGCCTTGAGGAGCGCCACCGCGTCGGCGACGGGCACGCGGCCGTCGTAGACGGCGCGGCCGGAGATGACGCCCTCGAGCACGCCCTTGCCCTTGGCGGCGACATCCTCGAGATCGGCCATGGAGGAGACGCCGCCCGAGACGATGACCGGCGTCCTGACCGTACGCGCCAGTTCGAGCGTGGCGTCGAGGTTCGGGCCCTGCATGGCGCCGTCGCGGCCGATGTCGGTGTGGATGATGGCGGCGGCGCCGGCGTCCTCGAACCGCCGCGCCAGATCGAGCGCGGTGATCTCCGCGGTTTCGGCCCAGCCCTCGACGGCGACGAAACCGTCGCGGGCGTCGATGCCCAAGGCAATCTGTCCAGGATGCGCGCGGCAGGCCTCGCGCACCAGGTCGGGGTCACGCACCGCCACGGTGCCGAGGATGACGCGGCGAACGCCGCCCTCCAACCAGGCCTCGATGGTCGCCATGTCGCGGATGCCGCCGCCCAATTGCAGCGGGATCGAGACATTGGCGAGGATCGCCTCCACGGCCTTGGCGTTGACCGGCTCGCCCTCGAAAGCGCCATTCAAATCAACGATATGCAGCCATTCGCTGCCAGATCGCTCGAAGCTCAAGGCCTGCGCGCCGGGGTCGTCGCTGAACACCGTCGCCTTGTCCATGTCGCCGTGCAGCAGGCGCACGCATCGGCCGTCCTTGAGATCGATGGCGGGAAAGAAGATCATTGCGCAGCCGATTCGAAATTTACGGGCATGGGGCGGGGCTCGTCCTAGGGCTTCCAGTTTAGAAAATTCGCGATCAGTTTCAAGCCGGTAGCCTGGCTCTTCTCGGGATGGAACTGGGTCCCCACCATGTTGGCGCGGCCGACCGCGGCGGTGATTTCGCCGCCGTAGTCGACGCGCGCCAGCACGTCCGAGGCCGCCTGGCAGCGGATCGCGTAGGAATGCACGAAGTAGGCATGCGCGCCTTCGTCGAGGCC
>JAYNJY010000029.1:11616-17944 GCA_038110665.1 Rhodospirillaceae bacterium
TGGCGGGCTGCCGGAAGATTCAATGAATTCCAACCCATATGCGGTATCTTTAATGTACTGTCTGAGGGTTGGATGGCGGCGACCTCGCCCTCGATCCAGCCGAAGCCCGGGGTTTCGCCGTGTTCGAGCCCACGCTCGGCCATCAGCTGCATGCCGACGCAGATGCCGAGGAACGGCCGCGCCTTGGCGTGGACGGCGTCTTCGAGGGCGTCGGCCATGCCGTCCAAGGCGAGCAGGCCGGAGTGGCAATCGGCGAAGGCGCCGACGCCCGGCAGCACGACGCGGTCGGCCTTGGCGACGACATCGGCGTCGGCGGTGACGGCGACCTTGTCGGTGCGGCCGAGCTCGGCGACGGCGCGCTCGAACGCCTTGGCCGCCGAGCGCAGGTTGCCCGAGCCGTAATCGATGATGGCGACGGTCATGGCGTGTCCGCGATTTCGGGGTGGCGGCGCAGGAACTGCAGCAGCGCAGCGTCGCCGTCGTCGCCGCAGCTGACGCCGGCCTCGGCGAAGCCGTCGCGCTTGAGCCGGCCGCGCCGGAGATCGCCGCCGACGAATCCGAACAGGACCGAAATGCCGCAACCGACCGCGCCCTGGACGAAGCTGTCGGCGCCGAGCCAACCTGCAACGACGCCGCTCAGCACGGAGAGCGTGACGACGGTGAGCGCCGCCAGCCACATGCGATGCCACAACGCCCACAATCCCGTCAGCAGGAACGCGGGCCAGCAGAAACCCTCCTTGACCAGAACCACGTCGCGGTCCGGATCGAGGCCTTCGCGGCGGAGGTGAACGGTGTAGACCTGCATGATGCGGATCCGTTCGAAAGGTTGGCGGCGACCGCCCGGGTCAGAGCGAGCCGCCGAGTGTTCCCTTGGTCGAGGGCACGGCGTCCGACTTCCGGGGGTCGATCTCGACCGCCTGGCGAAGCGCGCGGGCCAGTCCCTTGTAGCAGGACTCGACGATATGATGGTTGTTCTCGCCGTAGAGGTTCTCCACGTGCAGCGTGATGCCGGCCGCCTGGGCGAAGGCCTGGAACCACTCCTTGAACAGCTCGGTGTCCATGTCGCCGAGCTTCGGCTTGGAGAAATTCACCCGCCAGATCAGGTAGGGCCGGTTCGAGATGTCGAGCGAGACGCGCGTGCAGGTCTCGTCCATCGGAATTACGGCCGAGCCGTAGCGCTGGATGCCCTTGCGGTCGCCCAGCGCCTCGGCCACCGCCTCGCCGACGGCGATGCCGGTGTCCTCGGTGGTGTGGTGGAAATCGATGTGCAGGTCGCCCTTGGCCTGAACGTCGAGGTCAATCAGGCTGTGGCGCGAGAGCTGTTCGAGCATGTGGTCGAGAAACCCGATGCCCGTGCTGACGGCATACTCGCCGGTCCCGTCGAGATCGACGGTAACGGCGATTTCGGTCTCCTTGGTGCGGCGTTCCACCTTGCCGGTACGCATGATCGGCTCCTTGCACTTGAGTAAGGCGGCAGTCTTGTAACAGGAACCCGCCGCGACCGCCAGTATGCAATCGCGGTACGGGCCGCATCGGCCGGCCGGCTTGCGTGGGGGCCTTCCCAAACCGATATCTAACGGTATAGTCGCCTCGCTCGATGACATTGCGGGCGCGGGGTCGAGGGAGGCAGGCATGGCTGAACACGAAACACGAATGCTGACGTGGCACGGCACCACGATCCTCTGCCTGCGCAAGGCGGGCAAGGTCGTCGTCGCCGGTGACGGCCAGGTGAGCCTGGGCAATACCGTGATCAAGGGCGGCGCGCGCAAGGTCCGGCGTCTCGCCGGCGGCGACGTGATCGGCGGCTTCGCCGGCGCCACGGCGGATGCCTTCACCTTGTTCGAGCGCCTCGAGGGCAAGCTCGAGACCTATCCCGGGCAGTTGACGCGGGCCTGCGTCGAGCTCGCCAAGGACTGGCGCACCGACCGCTACCTACGCCGGCTGGAGGCGATGATGGCGGTCGCCGATAAGGATGTCTCGCTGGTGCTGACCGGCAACGGCGACGTCTTGGAGCCCGACGACGGCATCATCGGCATCGGCTCCGGCGGCAACTATGCCTTGGCCGCGGCCAGGGCGCTGATCGATCGCGACGACATGGACGCTGAGGCGGTCGCGCGCCGCGCCATGCAGATCGCCGCCGACATCTGCATCTACACCAACGAGAACGTCACCCTTGAGAGCCTTTGACCGAGAGCCCGCCAGGAATCCATGACAAGTTTCACGCCCCGCGAAATCGTCTCCGAACTCGACCGCTACATCGTCGGCCAGAAGGACGCCAAGCGCGCCGTCGCCATCGCGCTGCGCAACCGCTGGCGGCGCCAGCAATTGGCCGAAGACATGCGCGAAGAGGTGATGCCCAAGAACATCCTGATGATCGGCCCGACCGGCGTCGGCAAGACCGAGATCGCGCGGCGCCTCGCGCGCCTGGCGCAAGCACCGTTCATCAAGGTCGAGGCGACCAAGTTCACCGAGATCGGATACGTCGGGCGCGACGTCGAGCAGATCATTCGCGACCTTGTCGAGACCGCCATCCACATGACGCGCGAACGCCAGCGCAAGGCGGTCGAGGCCAAGGCCGAACTGCAGGCCGAGGAACGCGTCATCGACGCGCTGGTCGGCGAGAACGCGAGCAAGGAAACGCGCGAGAAGTTCCGCCGCATGCTGCGCGCCGGCGAGCTCGACGACCGCGAGATCGAGGTCGAGGTCAGCGAGTCGTCCGGATCCGGCATGCCGACCTTCGACATCCCCGGCATGCCCGGCGCCCAGATGGGCATGATCAATATCGGCGACATGCTCGGCAAGGCGTTCGGCCAGCCTGCCAAGAAGCGGCGCATGACGGTGGCGCAGTCGCATACCGTGCTGCTCTCCGACGAGAGCGACAAGCTGCTCGACGACGAGAGCGTGGTGCGCGACGCCATCCACGCGGTCGAGAACAACGGCATCGTCTTCCTCGACGAGATCGACAAGATCACCGCGCGTTCGGAACGCATGGGCGTCGACGTCAGCCGCGAGGGCGTGCAGCGCGACCTGCTGCCGCTGATCGAAGGCACCACGGTTTCGACCAAGCACGGCCCGGTGAAAACTGACCACGTGCTGTTCATCGCGTCCGGCGCCTTCCACGTCGCCAAGCCGGCCGACATGCTGCCGGAACTGCAGGGCCGCCTGCCGATCCGGGTCGAGTTGCGGGCGCTGGCGCGCGACGACTTCGTCCGCATCCTGACCGAGCCCGAGGCCAGCCTGATCAAGCAGTACAAGGCGCTGATCGGGGTCGAGGGGGTCGAGCTCGAGTTCACCGCCGACGCCATCGACGCCATCGCCGATTTGGCCGCCGAGATCAATCAGGGCGTCGAGAACATCGGCGCCCGTCGGCTGCACACCGTGCTCGAGAAACTGATGGAGGAAATCAGCTTCACCGCCTCGGAACGCGGCGGCGAGCGGGTCTCGGTCGACGCCGAAATGGTGCGTACCGGCGTCGCCGACCTGGCCAAGAACGCCGACGTGCGGAAGTTCATTCTCTAGGTATCAAAACTCGTCGATAATCAAAGGCTTGTCAGGCGTTGCTGCAAGCTTTTCGGCGCGCCGCCGGCAAGTCGGATCGGGCCGCTCTGATCAAGCTCGCGTTTTTTTGCAGGATCGCGGGCTCAGCCCTTAATGCGTCGGGCCTTTCAGCGGCGCGATGCGGCCCTCGATCTCGGCCAGGACCCATTCCAGGGTTTCTTCATCCATGGTGTCAATGCGCTCGGCTAAAACATTGGCAAGCTTGGTCGCTTTCGGGCTCAGGCCCGAGGTGTCGACGACCACGCGCGGGTGCGACAGCTCGGCCAGGCGCTTGAGTTCCTCCGCCTCGTCCCACATCAGGTCGAAATAGCCGCAGATCTGCTGCACTAGGCCGGAGCCCGGCCGGCCGCGATGGCCGTGCTCGAGCGCCGAGAAATAGGCCGACGACACGCCCAGGTCCTCGGCCATCTGTTTCAGGGCGATGCCGCGCGCCTCCCGCAGGACACGCACCTTCTCGCCGAACGGCGTCATTTGCGCCTCCTCAGCAGGATATAAAGCGCGCCTTGGCCGCCGTCAGGCGGCGCGGCATAGTCGAAGGCATGCACCAGCGCACGGAACCTGGGCTCGTTCAACCAGCGCGGCACCTGCTGGCGCAGCACGCCGATGCGCCCATCGGCGCGCGTGCCCTTGCCGGTGACCACCAGCACGGTCTTGTAGCCACGCGCCTGGGTCCGTTGCAGGAACCCAAAAAGCGCGTCATGGGCGGCTTCCTGGGTCATGCCGTGCAGGTCGAGGCGGGCTTCGACCTCAACTTTTCCCCTTCTTAAGCGCAATTGAGTGCGCCTATCTAGCCCGGGGGCCTTGCCATGGGCCATATCCGGGGCTTTCGATGCTGTGATTTGCCTGGCTGGCACCGCCACGGCTGGTGATTTAGAGGCTTTTGGTTGAGCCTCTTTTACTAAGGCTTCTGATTTACTCTTAAGTTTGCGCCCGGAAAGCGGTTTGATGCTTTGGGCGACGCTTTCCCACAAAACAAGGTCATCGTCCTGAATTAATCCAGGGTTTTTTGGCTTTGCGGTCGCGCCCCGCTTAGCCGGCATCGTCGACCACCACGATATGCAGGTTTTGCGGCCCGTGCGCGCCCAAAAGCAGGGTCTGTTCAATATCCGCGGTGCGTGACGGCCCTGTGACCCAGTTGACGGTGCGCGGCAGCTGGGTCTTGCCGGCCCCCGGCCGGGGTTGCAGCACGCGCACGCGGGCCCAGACCTCCTCGTAGCTGCCAGCGATGTCGCCGGCGGTGACGACGGCGATATGGGTGGGGGGGAGGAAGTTGACGGTGGTCGGGTTGTCGGGACCGGACAGGAACACCAGGGTACCGGTCTCGGCGACGCCGCCGAAGGCGCGGCTGACGCCGACCGCGTCCGTGCCGGCGGCGCGGCCCGAGGCGACGTCCAGGAGCGGTTGTGACGCCCAGCCGGCCGATTGCAGCGACGGCGCGACGCGGAGCTGTGTCGGCAAATTGTGGCGCTTGAGATAATCGGCGACGGCAGCCGGCAAATCGGCGAGGCCGGCGATGCGCTGGACCGTCGCCTCGACGCGCTCCGCCTCATCGGTGAACTGTTTGATCTTATCCGCGGCATCGATGCCGCGTTTCGGCACCAGGTTGGTCGGAGGCGTTTCCAGGCGTTGGCGCGCCGCATCGGTTGGGCGGCCGTCGCGCTTCAGGCCCTGTTTCAGCCGGCCCAGGATGGCGGCGCGGGAATCGCTGCCGGCCGCGCTCATCGCCCGCCCCCACGAATATTCCGGCCTCGCAACCATTGGCCGCTGGCATCACCGCGCGGCCCCTTGTTCCATTGCGCCATGAAGGTGTCGCCTGCCGGTGCCGGCAGATCGCGCGTGCCGGTCCAGCCGCCGGCCAGGGGCAGCCACGTGAACGCGCCTTTACCGCGGCCGAAGGCACCCAGCGCGGCGACGCCCAAGGGCATCAGCGCGTGATAGAGCTTCGGATTGCGCGCCAGCCAGGCCCAGGCGCGGAGCGCGAGGCGGCCGAAACCGGCGGTCGGCTGCCGCGCGAACTGCCGGCGGCGCCACGCGCGCAGCATTTTCGGCAGCGGAATCCGCATCGGACACACACTTTCGCAGCGCCCGCAAAGCGTCGAGGCGTTCGGCAGGTGGCCGGCGGTGTCGATGCCGATCAGGCCCGGGATCAAGACCGCGCCCATCGGCCCGGAATAGACCCAGCCGTAGGCATGGCCGCCGACGGTGCGGTAGACCGGGCAATGGTTGAGACAGGCGCCGCAGCGGATACAGCGCAGCATTTCGTGGAATTCCGTGCCGATCAGCTCGCTCCGGCCGTTGTCGAGCAGCACGACGTGGTATTCATCCGGCCCGTCGAGGTCGCCCTCGCGCCGCGGGCCGGAACAGAACGTGGTGTAGACCGACATTTCCTGGCCGGTGGCCGAGCGCGCCAGCACGCGCAGCACCGAGGTCGCGTCCTCGAGCGTGGGCACGATCTTCTCTAAACTCGCGATGACGATATGGATCTTCGGCAGCGAATAGGTCAGGTCGGCGTTCCCCTCGTTGGTGACGAGCACGTTGGTGCCGGTCTCGGCGATCAGCATGTTAGCGCCGGTCAGCCCGACATCGGCGCCGAGGAACTTCGCGCGCAACTGCTCGCGCGCCTCCTCAAGGAGTTTTCGCGGTTCGTCGAGCGCGCGGTCGGGCGCCAGATCCGCGTGCGACTGACGGAAGGTCTCCTCGACCTGGCCCATGGTCAGGTGGATCGCCGGCGCGATGATGTGGCTCGGCGGCTCGTGACGGAGCTGGATGA
>JAYNJY010000030.1:0-17940 GCA_038110665.1 Rhodospirillaceae bacterium
GCTTGCGGGCGGAATTCTGCTCGCATCCGGTTCCATGGCGGCCGAGCTTTCCCCTGCGACTAAGCGATTGTTCGATGCCGTATGGGCGGACGACATGACGAAAGTGAAGGCGAGCATCGTCGATGGCGCGGATCTCTCTGCGACCAACGAGTTCGGTGTACGTGCGGTCGATCTTGCCGTCGACAAGGGGCATTACGACATCGCCCACTACCTGCTATCGGTTGAGAAGTTGCGCGACGATACCAGTACACCCGTACAACCCGCACCTGCACTTGTTCCGACACCCGTACCGGTGCAGCCCGCGCCGGCAGCGGCGCCAGTGGCCACGGTGTCGCCCGCGCCACTTTCCGGCTCGGCTAGTGCCGTTCGAGTGACTCCGCAAACGCCTTCCATGCCGGCGCGGAGTGGGACGGACCCCGTGCCGCAACTCGAGAAAATGTGGAAGCCGCCGGCAGAGGGAAATGAGACACAAGCACCAAGGATAAAGGTCATCGGCACGGCGCAGCCGGGTTCCGGTAGCGCGCCGGTCAATACCGCAGGACAGACGCAAGATACGGGAGGAGCGGCGCCGTCAAAACCGGCAGACGCACTGAAGGTCGACAATCTCTCCAACCAACCGCAGAAACCTGGATTGGTCGACAGAGTGAAGGGGCTGTTCAAGTTTTCGTCCGAAGCCGAGCCACAGCCGGAAGAAAAGCCGGCCAAGGCCTCACAATTGCCGTCCGCAGAGCCCAAGGTGGCCGTGTCGCGAACTCCGGAAACGTCTCCTGCTCCACAGGAAATCGCGGTTGCCTTGGTCAAAGATGCCCGCCGACCGGCCAGTGCCGGTGCCGCGGCGCCGCCGGAGCCGGAACCGGGCGCGACCTCTAATTCGGGGCCGTCTCCGTTTGAAAGGTTGGCCAATTTTTTTCGCTCGGGGGACGCGCTCCCTAAAAACGCGGAACAGTTGAAGGCAACCGGCAATGTTCCGGCATCTGGCGACACCGCATCTAATCCGCCAGTATTGAAAAAGGCCGTCACCGAGGTGCCAAAGACCTCGCCTGCGACGCCATTACCGAATGACCAGCCGTCACCGATGGGGACGACGACCGAGCCAGCGGTGCCGAAAAGCGATTCAAGCGAGCAAGGCGAGAACCCAACGGTTCTCGATCGCCTTTCCAACCTGTTTGATGCCGCCAGCCAACCGGATGCTAAGGATTTGGCTAGAGAGCGACCTAGTGGCGGCTTGAAAACAGAGCCGAAAGCCGAGCTATCTGCGCCCGCGGTTTCAGCTTTCAAACAGTCGGCGGATAGCAATCAGGTTCCTGTTGCTGTGAAAATGGCTCCTGCGGTCCAGGCGGAGCAGGGTGGACCGAGTTTGTTGGAAAAAATCGCAGACTTGATTGAACCAACTCAGGATACTTCGGCATCCTCACCACCGGTGGAAGCGAACCGGAAAGTGACCCCTGCGCCGGCATCGAGTTTGGGTCGGGCGAAGCCGGAACCGAAACCAGTAAAAGGAGAGCTCGCCAAGCCCGCAGACACGGCGCGTTCGTCCCCTGGTGTCGTTGCGGCCCCGACCGCCTCGGAACGCGGACAATTATCGACGGAAGGGAATAATGAGACCGCGTCGACGGCAGTAAGGCGTGACGTGGCGCCGAAATCCGAGGGGCCGGACGTACTTGAAAGGAGCGCCAACTTTTTCAAACCAAAAGAGACGTGGCCCCAAGCTGTGACGGCGGTAAAGACCGAGACGGCGCCTGTTTCTGTGACTTCGCCGCCACCCGCGCCGGCTTCTTCCGAGCCAACGCTCTCGCGGACCGCAACCGACGCTGCGATAAAACCCGCCGCGCCGACGGCGTCTGATGGCGAAACCGACCTTTTGACGACGATTTCGAAACTGTTCAAAACACAGGATCGGTCGCCCGCCAATGTGGTTGGTACGTCGGAACCTGAAACTCGGGCGCGGCAGGCCGCGCCGAAACAAGAAACTGTCGTTGCCACGGCACCGGTTGAGACCGCCAAGATGCCAATAGCCCGGACTTCCGAAAGCGAAACCAAGACACACCCCGAACCGTCGCCTTCGGTTCGCGCCACCACCGAAAACGCATCGCGGGAAGCGCCAGCGCCGGAAAATAAACGCGGTTTCATCGCGAGCATTCGCAGTCGGCTCAACCGAGACGTCGCCACTCCAACGACGGCGGACGCGGAAAAGCAAACGATCAAGGTCACGGAGGAGGCGAGTGACGCCTCCCCGTCGGTTTCTAAATTACCGGTAGTCGCCGAACCTGTGTCATCAGGCGCACCGCGCCGCGTACGGGCGCCTGATATTTCTCCACCGCAACCGTCTCGACTCGAGACGGCGCAATCGCCAAAAGTCGATCCTGGTATGGAGGTTGCAGCCGTGAGGGCAGCAAAGCAGCCAGAATCATTGCACCGTCAGGTGCGAGCGCCATTGGTCGGTCCACCGGTGCAGAATCCGGCATTGGTCCAGGAGCCCATGATCGCGTCGGCCGCGCTGAAGGATGTGGATTTCGTTTTCGGAGCTGGTAAGCATCTCGGCGCGAAAATCTCGAATGAAAAGGCGGAAGATACAACCTGTGTCGAAAAGGTCCGATGGCGGACGAACTTTTGTATCGAGCCGGTGAAATGGCCGGCCGCCATCTCCGCGAGTTTCCATGCACAATCGCAGATTTACAGAGGCGAGAAGGCGATCGTGCAGTACGTCGAGGGCCGTAGCGTGCAGATGCACGCACTCTTTCCGACGTCAGCACTTTGGGCGGTGACGGAGTACTTTAAAGGTAAGTACGGCCAGCCGACGGAAATGCCTGAGATATGGACTGCATTGATTGGCGCGCCCAAGCGTCCGAACCGCGTGCTGCGCTGGCATAGCCGAAATACCAAAACCGGCTTGGAGACGTTGTTGGAAATTCGCGAAATTGACGACTTGCGGTGGTCGGCGCCGCCAGATACCCAAAACGGCGTCGTGCGTATTCTCGAGAAGGGCCGCGGGTCAGTGTTCCAGTTGCTATCGTCGACCGATCTGTTGCTCGTAAGTCTGCGAAACCGTGACCGCTGAACGTCGGCCCGTTTCGCATCCATGCAGGCGCTTGTCATTCAGAGCTACCGCACGACGGACGTCCCGGAATGGATTGAGCATTGCCTGGCCAGCGTAAGGGATTGGGCGGGCATGGCAGGTTGGCATTACCGCTTCCTCGGCGATGAAATTCTCGATCACGTACCCGCATGGTATCGCGCACGCGCGCAGGAGCGAATGCCGGTGATGACCGATCTCGCGCGCCTGATCGTCGCCCGGGAGGAGCTTCGTTCCGGCATGGATGTGGTCGCGTGGGTCGATGCCGACGTGCTGATCTTTGATCCGGATGGATTTAATCCGGCGCCGAGCGGTACCGCCGCGTTCTCACGCGAATTATGGGTGCAGGAGGATGGAATGCCAGGGCGGCCCAAGGCGTTTCGCAACGTCAACAATGCGGTCTGTGCGTTTCGGGCGGGCAATCCCATACTGGATTTCTATATTCATGCCTGCGTGTCAGTAATGCGCAGGGTCGTTGGCGGCGTCCCCAATCAAATCGTCGGTACGAAAATGCTGACAGCACTTCACAACATCGTCGGGTTCGAACTGTTTGACGATATCGGCATGATCAGCCCACCGGTCGCGCGTGATGTCGTCGCCGGAACCGGTCCCGCCCTGCGTCTGTTGCTCAACGAAACCCAGCTGCCGCTTCGGGCCGTCAACCTGTGTAATTCGCTCGTCGGCCAGCGTGTCTCCGGCGTTGATGTGGGCGAGGCGTTATTGGCCGCGGTGATTTCGAGGCTCGCCATCGACGGTAAATCAATCTTCGCGGAGCGTGGTCCGAACCGTTGAGCCGGGCCTGATCCTTCGCATTTCGTCGGGATCGATTTCCGCGTCGCCCCAAATGTTTACGGGCGAAGCGAGCCTGATTTCATTGCCGCGCGATACCGGCGTGCGCCCGAACCCGATGGCGATACAACTGCCGGCGAGCCAGAAAGCGACTTCGCCGAGCGTCATGACGTCCCGGGCATCGGCCTCCGCATCGGCATCGACAGGCGTGTCGAAATAGACCTCGTCGCCCCAGGTCTGAACCCGCGCGCTGAACGGAGCCGCGGCGGCAAGACGCCGTGCCGTATCCGTATCGCGCAACGCGACGGAGAGGGTTGCCGTGTCGAACGCTATTTCAATGCGCGCCAACACCAGCTCCTTATTGCAAAGTCGTTGGGGTCGTCGGCCTTGGTGCCAGCATTGCACCGGCTTGGTGGTGAATGATTTTCCACTGGCCGTTCTCGCGAAGAAAAATGTTGGTGGCGATGAGCGTGCTGCGCGCCAGATGTTCAGTGCATGTGACGTAAGCGGCCTCGCCAAGCCGGAACACGCGCGCGCCTGAGCAGGATATGTCCGGGGCTTCACCGTTTTCGATAATATTGCGCCAGCTCTCGATGACTTGGCGACGTCCGACCAATGGTTGCCATCCGGGATGCACACAAGTTGGAGGCGTATCCTGCGCCCAGATGTCCTCCATCGCCTTCATGTTGCGCGATGCGAAGGCCGCGTAGAACGCTTCGTTGGCGAACAGGATCGATTTGTCTTCGCTCATTGATGACTCCCGGTCATGCGAACGGCGGTCCCAGAAACCATGCCACCAGTGAACGGCGTTGGCCGGCGGACACTGGTCTAACCTGATGATACAGGAACGAAGGGAATACCAGTACACTGCCCATGTTGCGTATCTCGGATAGCGTTTTCAAGTGTAGATCGGGTTGGTCCGGCGGCGCATCAAGGATTTCGAGCTGGAAATCCCCATCCTGGTACTCGCTGGAACTGGATAGGCTTACGACGGCGCTCAATTTGCGCGTTAGGCCGGGCCAACGTTGGTCATCCGCCGGATAGGGGCGTCGGCGTTGGTCGGCATGCCAGGTATAGTACTGTTCCGGTCCGTAACGGGTGTATTGCATGGATTCGGGCCCGCTCAGAGTCCAACGCCACAGACGCTCGTTGGCATCGCGGACGATCGAACCGATCGCCTCGAAAAGCCACGCAGTCTGGTTGTCGAAACCGAGCCACGATACCGTGGTAAATGGCATCCAGTTCGATGCGGAGGCGTCCGGTGTCATTACACTCAGTGACGGCAGTGAACTCACCTTCGACGGTATCGAAAAACTCGAGTGGTAGTGCCTGAAACGGAAACGGCTGGATACGGTGTAATGCCGGAGCCGGAGATTGCGGGAATCGGCTTTTCTTCAAGCTGTATTCTTGGCCGGACTTGAGTTAGCTTTTCGACATGTCGGAGACGTTGATCTATCACATGTGCAAGGCGGAAGAGTGGGCTGTGGCCCAGGCGATCGGCCATTACGGCGGCTCTTCACAGGATCGAGACGACGGGTTCATCCATTTTTCGACGGCTGCGCAGGTTCGCGAAAGTGCCGCCAAACATCGCGCCGGGCAGGATGGCTTGATCCTGCTCGCCGTCACCGCGGAGGCGCTTGGTGAGGCGCTCCGCTGGGAGCCGTCACGGGGCGGCCAGTTATTCCCTCATCTTTATGGCGTTCTAGCGCTCTCGGCGGTACGCAGCGCTGATTCGCTGCCGCTCGGTGCCGACGGTCGGCATGTGTTCCCAGGGCATGTTCCCAATGCCTGATCTTTATGGCTTGGTACGTCCGCTACTGTTTTTGATGGATGCGGAGGCAGCGCACGGTTTAGCCGTTCGTACCCTTGCCGGGGGTTGGATACGGTCGGGCACGGCAGACGATCCGGACAATCTGCGAGTCTCGCTTTGGGGTCGGGATTTCGCCAATCCGATTGGTCTCGCCGCCGGGTTCGACAAGAACGCTGAGGTGCCGGATGCGGTGTTGCGTTTGGGTTTCGGCTTCACCGAGGTCGGCTCGGTAACGCCCAAGCCGCAGCCCGGCAACCCCAGGCCGCGCCTGTTCCGCTTGCCCGAGGACCATGCCGTGGTCAACCGCATGGGCTTCAACAACGAGGGCCTCGAAGCCGTGGCGGCGCGCTTGCGGGCGCGAGAGGGGCGACCCGGGATCGTCGGCGTCAACCTGGGCAAGAACAAGGAAAGCCCTAGCGCCGAGAATGACTATGTCAAGGGGGTCGAGACGCTTGGCCCGTTTGCCGACTATCTCGTGGTCAACGTTTCTTCGCCCAACACGCCGGGTCTGAGAGCGCTGCAGGGTAAGGCACCGTTGCGCGAGTTGCTCGAGGCCGTCGGCCGGGCGGTCGGCGGGCTCGAAAAAGACCCGAAGCCGCCGCTGCTGCTTAAGGTCGCGCCCGACCTGACCAACGACGACAAGGCCGACATCGCCGAGGTGACGCTCGAGACCGGGATCGACGGCCTGATCGCCACCAATACGACGATCGAGCGTCCAGCCTCGCTTCAGGGCGTGGCGCGGGCGGAAGCCGGTGGCCTCAGCGGCCGGCCGCTGTTCGATCCCTCGACCCGCGTGTTGGCCGACTTCCACCGCCTGACCGGCGGCAAGCTGCCGCTGGTCGGCGTCGGCGGCGTCGCTTCCGGCGCCGACGCCTACGCCAAGATCAGGGCCGGCGCAACGCTGGTGCAGCTCTACACCGGCCTCGTCTACGGCGGCCCAGGCCTGGTCGGCCGCATCAAGCGCGACCTGGCGGCGCTGCTCGAGCGCGACGGCTTCAAGTCGGTGGCCGACGCCGTCGGTACCGGCGCCTGAGGTGCCGTCCCTCAGAACCCGTGACGCGACGGGTCTTCGGAGATACCCCAGCGCCGGCGCAGCAGTTCGAACACCAGCGGCGCGGCGATGACGACGAAGGTCACGCGCACTAGGTGGTGGGTGGCGACGAAGGCGACGTCAATGCCCATGGTCAGGCTGATCAAGGTCATCTCGGCGAGGCCGCCGGGCGCGAAGGCGAGCCAGATCGCCTCGAACGGCAATCCGGTGGCGCGGCTCAGCCCGAAGGCGCAGAGGGTGGCGAGGCCGACGATGAAGACCGTGCTGCCGACCGCCGCCGACATCACGCCGAACAGCCTGACGATGGAAACGCCGGCGAAACGCGCCCCGAGACCGGTGCCGATGACCAACTGGGCCAGGTTGAGCAATTCGACCGGCGGCTTGGCGGTGGTCAGCCCGGCGATGTGAACGCAGGCGCTGAGCACCATTGGGCCCAAAATTTGCGCCGAAGGCAGGCGCAATATCTTGAACAACGGGAAGCCCAGCGCGCAGGCGCCGAGAATCAGCCCGTCGCGCAATGACAGGTGGGTGATCGAGCCGAGCTGGTCGAAACCGCCCGGCACGTAGCCCTCGAAGACCCGGAAATAGATCGGGATGATCAGCACCGTTAGCATCACCCGGACCGAGTGCGTCAGCGCGATACGGCGTTCGTCGCCGCCGTACTCGGTGCCGATCACGATCATGGTGGCGAGGCTGCCGGGCGAGGCGGAGAAGAATGCCGTCACGGGGCCGTATCCGATGACGCGATAGAAGTAGATGGCGACGCTCGCAATCGAAACGACGACGAAGACGAGCATGGCGGTGACGCTCGGCACCCAAAGATGGACGCGGCCCAACACCTCCGGCGAAAATCCGCTGCCCAACATGATGCCAAGGATCGGCACCACGAACGATCGCAGCCGGCTCGAGCCCCGTATCGGCGCGCCGCTCAGCGCCGCAATCGTCGTGAACACCATGGCGCCGATCATCCACGCTAGCGGCATCTTGATCCACTGGAAGACGATCGCGCCGACGGTGCCGATGGCGAGGCTGAACGCGATCAGCATGAGCCAGCGGCCGAGCGGCTCCTTCGGCCGGCTGCGCGCCGGCGGGGCGTCCGGATCGTCGTCCGGGCCGTGTGGCTGGTCGGCTTTAGGGCTCAAGGCTGGAACTGCTCCTTGATGATCCGTTCCTCGAGCTTGTGCTCGGGATCGAACAGGAGCTTCAGGGAAACGCTTCTGTCCTCGGCGACGGCGACCCGGGCGACGTCGCGGACCTCGTGGAAGTCGGCGGTGGCGCTGACCCGGCGGAAACCGGCGTCGAGCACCTGAAACTCGACCGCCGCCTTGGCCGGCAGCAGCGCGCCGCGCCAGCGCCGGGGCCGGAACGCGCTGATCGGGGTGAGCGCCAGCAGTTCGGCACCGAGCGGAATGATCGGTCCGGCGGCGGAGAGGTTGTAAGCGGTCGAGCCGGCCGGCGTTGCGACCAGGACGCCGTCGCAGATCATCTCTTCCATGCGCATGACGCCGTCGACCAGGATGCGCAGCTTGGCCGCGTGCTGCGCCTGGCGGAACAACGAAACCTCATTGATCGCCAATTCCTCGTACTGGGTGCCGTCGAGCCCGGTCGCGCGCATACGCAGCGGATGCAGAACGTTGGCGTGCGCCCGGGCAAGGCGCTCGGGCAGGTTGTCCTCTTCGTAGGCATTCATCAGGAAGCCGACGGAGCCGCGGTTCATGCCGTAGATCGGAACGCCCGGCTTCATGTGCGCATGCAGGGTGTGCAGGATGAAGCCGTCGCCGCCGAGCGCGACGATGACATCGGCCTCGGCCGCCGGGCGGTTGCCGTAACGCGCCGTCAGCCGCGCCAGGGCGGCTTGGGCCTCGGGCTGGTCGGAGGCGGCGAAGGCGATGGCTGAACTGTCCATGGGGGCGTCCGTCAGGTCGATTTCCGTTCAGATTAGGCGCATTGATACGCATCCGCAAACCCCGGGGGCGCCGGCCCCGGCCACCAAGATCGGCTTTCCGAAACCGCGATTCCGGAGTAAACGATGGGCCAGGAGAGGCTGCAAGCCCCACGAGGAACGAACATGCCGAGCGAGCTTGGCAACAAGGCGAACAACCGGCCGAACGGGCGGAACAGTTCCGGCTGGAAGGGGTTCATGCGGATGTTGCGCCTGCGCCTCGTGATTCCGTTGTTGCGTGCCAAGCACGAACCCGAATACACGGCGCGCGGCGTCTTCGTCGGCGTGGCGCTCGGCCTGACCCCGACGGTGGGCATCCAGATTCCGATGGTGATGGCGACCTGGGCGGCGGTGCGCGCCACCGTGCCGGCCTGGAACTTCAACATGATCGTCGCCATCGCCTGGGTGTGGCTGTCGAACGTGTTCACCCTGGGGCCGCTCTATTACGGCTTCCTGGTCACCGGCCGCATCATGATGGGCCACCACGACGCGCTGCCCGGCTACCAGACCTTCTCGGTCGAGCTGATGAAGGCGCTCGAGGTCGACGCCGACGGGCTCAAGGGCTTCTGGGAACAGACCGTCAACCTGTTCGACCTCTACGGCGTGCCGATGCTGATCGGCTGCATCCCCTGGGCGCTGATCTGGGGCTGGATCGGCTACGTCTGGACGCTCAAGTACCTGCGCCGCCGCCAGCGCCTGGCGGCGGAGAAGCGGGCCGGGCGCAACCCGGCCCCGGAAAGCGCCGAATAGGGACGCGCTTGGCGCCATTCACGCCAGCCTGAGCGCGTGGCGCTCGCGGTCCCAGTCGGCTGCCCAGCGTTTGCAGCGCTCGACATCCTCCTCCAGCATCAAGCCATCCGCCACCAGCGCTTGCGCGGCCTTGCCGATGGCTTCGACGTAGGCGGCCTTGTCGGCGTAGCGCTCCAGGATAGACGGGCGCGGATCGCCGGTCTGGGCGCGTTCCTCGGGCGTCTCGGGGAACGGGACGGTGGAGCCGGTGAACTTGTGCTTGGCGCCATGGCCCTGGCCGCGCGCGCGCAGGTTCCAGCCGGTGTAAGTGGCGAGCGGGGCCTGCACCATCGGTGCGGAGACGCAACCGAGATCGTTGCCGTCGGCGTCGGGCGCCGGCACCAATGTCGGATAGCCTGCGGCGTCGACGAGCTTCGGCGGTTCGTTGCCGAGGATGCCGTCGGCGAATTTAGGTCCGTGATCGTAGAGCGGCAGCGTCGCCGGCCCCCAGGGCAGCATCAGGCCCGGAATCTTCGGGAAGCGTTCGCGCCATTCGGCACCGGTAACCAGTGTGCCGTCCTTGCGGGTCGGATGGCGGTTGGCCGGCGGCTTGGTGCCTTCGGTCGCCCAGCGGTCCATGTTGTCGAGGGCGGCGCGGAACAGCATCGAGGTACGCACCACGTTCGACAGGTTCTGGCAGGGCTCGCGCTTGGGTTTCTTCAGCATCGGGTCGGCGTAGTGCTCGGACGAGCCCCAGATGTAGAAGCGCACGCTTTCCGGGACGGCGAGGTCGCTGCCCAGGGTGTCGGTATGGGCGAGCGAGCCGCGCCGTTGCCAATATTCGGTCGCCGTCTGGGTATGGATCACCAAGGGATCGGTCGCGGGGCGCTTCAGGATGGCGTCGGTCCTGCCGGTAAGGTGGTCGGTGGTCTCAGCATAGGCGAAGGGGAAGCGGTCGGCGCAGTTGTCGTGGTTCTCGTGTTCCTGGCCGGCCGGCGAGACGGCGTTGGCGAAGCGGTGGTTCATCCACATCAACCCGCCGCCGGAGACGTGCGGCAACAGCCCGTCGAACACCCGCCGGCCTTCGGCGTCGGCGTTGTAGCCGTTGTAGATGAAGTCGCGGATGCAGCGCCCAGTCTGCGAGCGGCCCCAGCCGTAGGCCTTCTCGATGTCGATGGCGACGAGCGGATTGGCGTTACCGGCGGCGTCGCCGGTCTCGTACTTGAGGAACGAGATCAGGTCGCGTACGACGACGTGGCCGAGGCCGAGCACCAGTGGGTCGCGGCCGGTGTAGACGAGTTCGTAGATGACGCCGGGCTCGAAGCCGCCCGGCATGTAGATGTTGGTCTCAGACGGCACGATGGCGGTCTGACGGGCGACGCCGTCGAGGCCAATGCCGCCCTCGTCGCGGGCGAACATCCATTGGTCCGGCGGCACGATCTCGCGCGGCGCCTCGGCGTAGGGGCGGCGCGTCAGCGTCGCCTTGGTGGTGTCGAGCGATACGGTTGGGTGGCTGCGGGTGTTCGACCAGCCGGACAGCGGCTGGGTGGTGACGCCGGGCTGTTCGAGGATGAACTCGGAGCGCACCAGGCCGGTGACCGGCGAGCCGTCCGTGTTCCGCGCCACCGGCAGATCGAGCAGGAAGCGCCCGTCGCCGGGCAGCAGATCGCCCTGCCAGGCGGCGAAGACGACGGCGTAGCCGCGCCGGAAGAAGAAACCATTGCCGGCATGCGCTGCGCTGATCGGCGCGTTCGAGCCGGCCGCGTCGTTGAAGAACTGCAACGAGCGGATGTTGCCGCGGTTGCCCCAGTCGAAAAAGATGCGCCGGTTGGCGCGATCCGCATCCTCGGGCATCAGGATCATGACGTCGGTGGTGAATTCGACGAGGCCGTCGGCGTTGGTCGGCGCGAGGTCGAGATCGACGATGCCGGCCTGCGCCGGGGCCTTGGGGTCGACGGCGAAGCGCGCGCGGCCGCGCAGCCGTCGGTAGGCGCCGACGTCGCCGAACGACTGGCCGTCTGCGAAGGGAACGTCTTCGGTGATGTCGAGTTGGATGCGGTTGGTCATGTCTTCAAATCTCCCGTGTTCTTCCTCGCGAAAAATCCGTGCGGGCGGCGGGCTTGCATGCCCTGCCGGCCCATGGTCTAAACGGCCCCCTCAACAGATCAGAGGCAACGTCATGACCGACCAGATTCGCGCCGCTCACATCCTGCGCTCCACCGACGGCCGCGACAAGGCCGAGGCCCTCAAGGAAATCGAGGACCTCAAGGCCGAGATCGACGGCGGCGCCGACTTCGGCGAACTGGCGATCGCCAACTCCGACTGTCCGTCCGGTTCGCGCGGCGGCGACTTGGGCCGCTTCGGCCGCGGCATGATGGTGCCGGAGTTCGAGCAGGCCGCCTTCGGCCTGGATGTCGGCGACGTTTCCGGACCGGTCGAAACCGACTTCGGCTACCACCTGATTCACCGCACCGAATAGCCCGCCGTCACGGCCCGAAAATTCGTTTCGGAAGCGTTTTTCGGGGAAAAATCGGCCTTTAGCCTCAAAGGCTTGAAAAAAGTGACGGAACGAAACCGGGCTTCCGGTCAGGCGCCGCGCGCTAGCACCATCCGCGTCGCGTCGTAGGTGATGACCGTCTCGCCCCGCTGATTGACGATGTCGTGGCGGGCCTTGACGATGCCGCGCCCGCCTTTCGAGGTCGGCCGTGCGTCGAGCACCTCGACCTCCAGGTGCAGCGTGTCGCCGGCGACCACGGGGGCCAGCACCTTCTTGCTCATTTCCAGGAGCGCCAGGCCGGTACCCTGGATCACGGTTTGGCACAAAAGCCCCTCCATCAGCGTGTAGGAGAGCGCCGCCGGCGCCACCCGCCCGGCCGCGCCGACGCCCTTCCCGAAAGTCGCGTCCGTGAAGAGCACCTCGGTCATGCCGGTGACGCCGATGAAGTTGACGATGTCGGTCTCGGTCACCGTGCGGGCGATGGTGCGGAAGCGCTGGCCGACGCTGTAGTCCTCGAAGTGAAGGCCGATGCCCAAGGTGGGCATTTCAGGAATTTCGGTCATGGCGGGGCTCCGTCTCGGATTGGCTGCCTGGAGCTTAGCGCCGCTCCGACCAATGGCAAGAGGGCGCCGCCGATCAGCCGCCGCAGCAAGCCTTGAGGAAATCGGCGATCTCGCGCTGGCCTTCGGGCGTGCGGTAGATCGATTGGCCGGCATCGGGGACAATCACCGCCTTCGACGGCGGCTTGCGGCCCCAGAGCTTGCAGTCGGGCCATTCGCGCTGGTCGTTGGCGCCGATGATGGCAAGCACGGGGATATTGTCTGGCGCCAGCGGCGAACCGGCCGGACCGGAATGCGAGCAATCGGCGCCGGATATGACCATCGTCCGGAATCCGTCTCCCTCCCAGCGCGCCGCCGCTTCGCCGCCCTCTTTTTGCCGACGAGCACGATGTTGGCGGGGTCGACCCACGAGATCGCGCACACCTGCTTGAGCGCATAGGCGGTCTCCTCGGCGCGATAGCGGTAGGTCGGCGTGCCTTTCTGCGCGTAGCAGGCGGCGCGCCGGCCCGTCCGCCCGAAGCTGTTGGGCGCGAACACGGCGAAGCCCTGGCGTGCCAGGAAATCTACGAAGATCGAATTGTTCGGCAAGCCGGTGCATCCGTGCAGGAAGACAACCGCCGGCATCCTGTCCTCGGGCACGCGCAGTTGGGCGTGGACGCTTTCGCGCCAATGCTCGGGATTGGCTCAGATCGCGATCTGCATCGGCGAGGGACCGCGGAGCCGGCTTGCCGGGATGACGACACGGGCGAACAGCCAGGACTGCTCGACGCCGCCGGCGGCGGGCGCCGCATCGCTGGTCGTCTGGCAACCGGCCAGCGCCAGGAGACCCGCAAGCAACAACCATATCCGCATCGAAAACCTCGCTCGGGACCCGCGAATCTAGCACCGAATCCTCTGGCTCGGATATGGCCATGCAGGCGGCGCCCCACGCGCGGCGCTCGAAAAAATCCCGCTCGATGTGTCGGTTATCTGAAAATATCGTTTAATTTTAATGTTGTGATTCCATTCACAGGGTGACCGGCGTCACATCCGGCGCGCCGTTTCCGGGGTATAGTCGTTGCCGAAGATCACGGGAGCGAACATTCTCCGGATCCTCGACAAGGGCAAACCGCCGGAAACAGTGGGACGCAAAGTTACCGGCCTAAGGCCCACGAAGTCCGAGCGGACTAGGGTGGCGGAACAGCCGAAATGAGCAGGAAAATGCGTATCTTAGATTTCATTCGTCGCCACAAGGTGAAGATCCGCGGCATCGTCATCACCGCCATGGTGCCGGTCGTGTTCCTGGGCGCGCTGTTCCTGGCCGCCCGAAACGGGCCCGATGTCGACGACCTGCGCGCCGCGGCCATCGCGCTCGATAACTTCTACAGCGACAATCCGCCGAACGGCGTCTGGGAATACCAGGGTGTCCGCGTCGTCGATGACAAGCGCATCGTGGTCGACGACAAGCGCATCGTGGTCGACGTCCACGTCGCGGTGGTGCCGCACGCCACCGTTATCGAGAGCCGCAACAACCGCATCCGCTTATCCTACATGAAGCTGGCCTACCCGACGGGCGATCCGGTGGTCGCCAAGTGGATCACCGAGACCAAGGTGTGGATCAATCTACACTTCCACGGCAAGACGCTGATCGAGGCGGCCTACCCGAAACCGACCGAAGATAAACTTTTCTCCAGCTGAGGCGCGCTAGACAACCTCGCCGTCCACCGCATAGCGCGCCTCCGGATCCTCGATCTCGAGAATCCAGATATCAGGGTCGACACGCAGCTGCCTCGCGATATAGGCCTCGGCCTCGGCGTTTTCCGCCGGGGCTTCGCCCGTTGCGCGCATCCACGCGCGACGGCCTTCCGCCGTCAGCACCTGCGACAGCACCACGGCGGTGCCGTCGAGACGGTCGAGCTTGATCAGGATGGCGCCGGCGTCCGGGTCGCCCTTGCGCCGGATCACGGCGGGTAAGAACGCCTGGTCGCAGAGCCTGAGTTGGGCCCTGATCCAGATTTCGGCTTTCAGACGCGCTTCCGCCATGACGTTGAACCCGGCCTCCCAAGCTGTCAGGATCGCCGAAAATCTTAACGGAGTGAACCATGTTCGTCCTGCACGAAAGACTGGCGGCGGATACGCATGCGTTGGCGTCGTGGCCGCTCTGCGACGTGCTGCTTTGCGACGACACCAACTTCACCTGGTTGATTCTGGTGCCGCGGCGCGAAGGGCTGCGGGATTTTCACGACTTGGCCCGGGCAGATTGGCCGCTCGCCATGGCCGAGATCGAGCGTGCGTCCAAGGCGCTGCAGGCGGTCGCCAAGGCCGACAAGCTCAACGTCGCGGCGCTCGGCAACATGGTGCCGCAGCTCCATATCCACGTCATCGCGCGACACGCCGGGGACGCCGCCTGGCCGGGGCCGGTGTGGGGCAAGCTGCCGGCGAAACCCTACGGCGCAGAGGCTCGCGACGACCTCGCCCGGCGCCTGCATGCGGCCTTCGGCCCCGAATGACGCTTCCGCCCGACGGGCATTCGGCGCTACGCTCGCCGCCATGAAGGCCCGTTTCGTCCTCTCGCTCGTCCTGGTTCTGGTTGCCGGTACGGCCGCCGCCGAGTCACCGCCGATCCGCATCGGCGTGCTCGCCTACCGTGGCGCCGATCACGTCATGCGCAGCTGGTCGGCGACCGCGGACTACCTCACCGCCCAGGTGCCGGGCCGGCGCTTCGAGATCGTACCGTTGCCGCTCGTGGCACTGCGCGAGAGCGCCCAGGCCGGCGGGATCGACTACGTGCTGACCAATCCGGGCCAGTACGTGGTGCTCGAGGAGGCGCTCGGCTTGAGCCGCATCGTCACGCTGAAGAAGCCGTTCACGGAAAGCCTTTCGAACGTGTTCGGCGCCGTCATCTTCGTCAGCGTGCGCTCCGATATCCACAGCCTCAAGCAGCTCAAGGGCAAGGTCTTCGGCGCCGTCGCCGAGAACGCCTTCGGCGGTTTCCAGATGGCCTGGCGCGAACTCAAGGCGGCCGGCATCGATCCGTTCAAGGCGTTGAACGAAGTGCGGTTCTTCGGCCTGCCGCAGGACGACATCGTGCTCGCCGTCCGCGACGGCGCCATCGACGCCGGCACCGTACGCACCGGCGTGCTGGAAACCATGGCGCGCGAGGGCGTGATCAAACTCGACGACTTCCGCGTGCTCGACAAGCGCCAGGTGCCGGACGGGCGGCTCATGCTCTCGA
This sequence comes from Rhodospirillaceae bacterium, assembly GCA_038110665.1. Classification (GTDB taxonomy): domain Bacteria; phylum Pseudomonadota; class Alphaproteobacteria; order Rhodospirillales; family Casp-alpha2; genus TMED8. The sequence continues at coordinate 15,666 of JAYNJY010000030.1, forward strand.
CCCGGCTCTATCCCGAGTGGCCGTTGGCCAAGATGCCGCACGTCTCGGCCGAACTTTCCGAGCAGGTCGCCATCGCGCTGATGAAGCTCGGCGCGGCAAGCCCCGAGATGCGCGCCGCCGGCGCGTCGGGCTGGACCGTGCCGCTCGACTACAAGCCGGTGCACGACCTGTTCCGCGAGCTTGAGATCGGCCCTTATGCGCGCGGCGAGGTCGGCGTCGCCGACATCCTGCGCCGCCATTGGGAATGGGTGCTGTTCGCTTCCGTGCTGCTGGTGCTGATCGTGCTGCACGGCATCCGCACGGAATACTTGGTGCAGCGCCGCACCCGCGAACTCAGCCACGAAATCCAGGAGCGCCGTGCCGCCGAGGACCGGGCGCGCCAGCACGAGGCGGAGCTGGCGCACGTGTCGCGCATCAACGTCATCGGCGAGATGACGTCGGGCCTCGCGCACGAGCTGCGCCAGCCTTTGGCGGCGATCCGCAACTATGCCGAGGGCGGGCTGCGGCGCCTGCAGCGCGGCAGCCTGGAGGGCGACGAGGCCGGTGAGGCGCTCACGGCGATAGCCGAGCAGGCCGGCCGTGCCGCCAAGATCATCTCGCGGGTGCGCGGCTACATGCAGAAGCGCGAACCCCGGCGCGCCGCCGTCGACATCAACCAGGTGGTGCGCGAGTCGGCCGGTTTCGTCCGCTCGGACGCGCGCGCCGCCGCCGTCGAGGTGGCGCTGGCGCTGAGCCAGCCGCTGCCGCCGGTGCAGGGCGACCTGATCGAACTCGAACAGCTGGTCATCAACCTCTGCCGCAACGCCATCGAGGCGATGGCCGGATCGCCCGGGCGGCGCCGCGTCGAGATCGAGACCGCGGCCGCCGACGGCGGCGTCGAGATCACGGTCGCCGATAGCGGCCCCGGCATGGCGCCGGAACGGCTCGAGACGATCTGGCAGCCGTTCATGACGACCAAGGAGCGCGGGCTCGGGCTTGGCCTCGCGATCTCGCGCTCGATCGTCGATGCGCACGGCGGCCGCATCCGCGCCGCCAACGGCGCGTCGCCGGGCCAGGACAAGGGCGGGCTTCGCGTCACGGTCTGGATTCCGGCCGGCGCCGAGGCCAAGATCGCGGCGGGAGGCGGCGATGGCGCGTGACGTGCTGGTCTACGTGGTCGACGACGACGAGGCGGTCAGGAAGTCGATCTGCTGGCTGATGGAATCGGCCGATCACCCGGCGCGCGGGCTGGCTTCGGCGGGCGAACTGCTGGCGCTCGGGCCGCTCGACGGCGAGGGCTGCATCGTCACCGACATCCGCATGCCGGGCATGACCGGGCTGGAACTAATGGCGGCCCTGGCCGCCGCCGGCTCGACCCTGCCGGTGGTGGTGATCACCGCGCACGGCGACATCCGCATGGCGGTCGAGGCGATGAAGCTGGGCGCGCTCGATTTCGTCGAGAAGCCGTTCGAGGAGCAGGCGTTGCTCGCCGCCGTCGAGACCGCGCTCGCCGAAAGCCGGCGGCGCAGCGCCGATCTTTCCGCCGACGCCGACGCGCGCCGCGGTTTTGGCAGGCTCAGCCCGCGCGAGCGCGAGGTGCTGGAGATGATCCTCGCCGGCAAGCCGAACCGGCGCGTCGCCGAGGATCTCGGCATCAGCGAGAAGACCGTCGAGGTGCACCGCGCCCACATCATGGAGAAGACCGGCGCCAAGTCGTTCGCCGAACTGGTCGCCAAGGCGGTGCAGACCGGTTTTTCGGCGCGCGGGCGCTGAACCGGGCAGGGCGCGGGCAGGTCGCGGGCGGGGCGCAGCCTAGGGTTTTCCCCAATAGGAGGCCGCCGGGCCGGGCGCTATAATCGCGGCCAGGGAGGCTCCGCCGGATCGTCCGGCCGGGCCAAGAAATAATATTGGGAGTACATCATGCGATTTGCAGGGATCGTTTTCGCCTCGCTGGTGGCGTTCTTGCTCGCCTACACGCAGGTTTCCGGCGTCCAGGCCGGCGAGCGCTACAGCAAGCAGAAGGTCGTCTACCACATCAACTACAACGGCGGTCAGGACGACAAGGTCTACCAGGGCGCGCTCCGGAACATCCAGAACCACATCAACGCCGTCGGCGCCAAGAACCTCGACCTCAAGGTCGTTCTGCACGGCAACGGCGTCGGCCTGCTGCAGCACGCCAAGCAGGCGGGCAAGCTGCAGACCGCGGTCGCCAACCTGAAGGCCCAGAACATCAAGTTCCAGGTCTGCGCCAACACGCTGAAGGGCCGCAAGATCTCCATGGACAACCTCTACGAGG
>JAYNJY010000031.1:0-17858 GCA_038110665.1 Rhodospirillaceae bacterium
AAGGAAATCGGAAATTGACTGAAGTTGCTCGACGCGTATCGCCCTGGTGGGTGACCGACGCCAAGGGTGACGTCTATCTCTCCGTTCGATCTGGTCTAAAGCGGATCGAGTTTGAGAGGGGAAAGACCGCCATCCGAGTTGGTGCGCCATCGAAGCTCGAAAGTGTATTGAAGACTCTTATCTCCGCGACCGAAGCCGGCGAGATGGATGCCCTAATGGCGAGGGCGATGACCGTCCCGAAGAAGAATTAATCCCGTTAAAACAAAGAACCCGGCGTTACGCCGGGTTCTTTTTGATGGTAGGGGTAGAGGGACTTGAACCCCCACTCTGTCACCAGAAATGGATTTTGAATCCATCGCGTCTACCAATTCCGCCATACCCCCATACTAAACGGATCGGAATTTCCTTACATTTAGCCCTTTCGTCAAGCGCGGAGATAACCAGCGTGCGTAATGCTCTTGGATCATCGTCGCGGATGTGCGGCAATTATTCGCCACCTCAAAGGCAGACGCACCGTACATTAGTCGAAACGTTATGTAGGTATGCCGACAGACTGTAAGGTCTCTTCGCCGAGGTGGTCGTTCTTTTGTGTATCGTAGTTCTTCCCTAACGAGAATTTCTCTAAACATATCTCGGTGATACGCTTCAAAGAGAGGTTCTTCCGAGCTTTTCACGTCTTTGATTTTTCGCCTCTTAATAATCCGCTCAAAAGCATCAACCGCACCATCCATCGTTCGGCACTCACCGGTGCCTCGTTTGCCTTTGATGTTCCGAATAAGCAGATACTGCCTTTCTTCTCCGTGTACGTCCTCGGTTTCTATGGAAACATCACAGAAGCGAACATTCTTAATTTCGCCGACACGAAGCCCAGCGTTACAGTTAAAGTGAAAGTAGTCGTAAAGTTCGTCGCAATCGGCGACCCATCGTGTACCAATCAGAGTTTTGCGATGCGCTTTTATCGCTCGGAGAACACGACGATATTCATCTGGTTCAAACCATATGCGAGGAGTTGCGATTTTTGGACCTGAGACAGTGTCTTTGAGTTGAGGAACTGAGGATATTACCCCCTGTCGATAAGCAGTATTCAGAACGGAACGCAGCGCATTTTTTATTTGATGAAACGATCCGCGTGATAGCGTTTTTTCTTTCTCTAACTGATCTTGTATGAACTTATTCCACGAAACCACATCGATTTTTTTTACTGGCGTGCTACCGAAGTACGGAAGGATGTACTTGTTCAACAGAAGCTCGACACCTTTTTGGTAGGCGGCACTCCGATCACCTTTTTTAGCACGTGCCGCCAGTTCCTTTACTGTCGATTTGGCTACCTGCCTTACCGTTGGACCATATCCGTCACTTGGAGATCCAAGGGTCAAAATCTCCGCTTGCTTCAGAGTGTACCAACGTTCGCCCACCGATATCGCGTGCGTCTTCTCTCGTTCTTTGGTGGTCTTACGGATGTACTTTCCTTTGAAGTGGAAACCCGCATACCAAAATGGCGAGTTTTCATACTTAAAAAAATGAAGTCGCCCGTCGAAACGAGTGAATTCCTCACCAGAAGCAACCATCACGTCACCTTTGGGTTAACCCGCCGTGAAATAGGTTATAAACTGGTCGGTTTGGAAAATAAAGTTAGAAGTTATTTAGAAGTCACTATAAGGTGATGAAAATGCTGATAAATCAGTAACTTATATTAGACGCATTAATATTTTGAGTCTGGCGCGTCTACCAATTCCGCCACACCCGCATACCAGATCGTCAGAGGCCGGCATCTTACCGCCGCCCGGCGCCGGGTCAATGATGAATGGCCCGGCCGGCGCGGCGCGCGGCGCCCGAGCGTTCCGCGTTGCCAGCCCGCCCGGCGCTTGTTACAAGCGTGCACCCGCCAATCCCGGCCCCGGAGTACGGCTTACCTTGCTGCGACCGCTCTACGACTGGACGCTCGGCCTCGCCGCCCACCGCTACGCCATGTGGGCGCTGGCCGCGGTTTCGTTCATCGAAAGCTCGATCTTCCCGATCCCGCCCGACTTGTTGCTGATCCCCATGGTGCTGGCCGCGCCCACGCGCGCCTGGCGTGTCGCCCTGGTCTGTACCATCGCATCCGTGCTCGGCGGCCTCGCCGGCTACGGCATCGGCTATTTCCTGTTCGAGGAGGTCGGCAAACCGCTGCTCGAGTTCTACGGCTACGCGCCGAAGTTCGCCGAATTCAAGACGAAGTACAACGAATGGGGTGCCTGGGCCGTGTTCATTGCCGGTGTCACGCCGTTCCCCTACAAGGTCATCACCATCCTCTCCGGCGTCACGACGCTCGACCTGGTGGTGTTCTCGGTCGCGTCGGTGTTCGCGCGCGGGCTCCGGTTTTTCATCGTCGCGGCGCTGCTCTGGAAGTTCGGCGCGCCGATCCGCGATTTCATCGAGGCCCGGCTCAGCCTCGTCTTCACCGTCTTCTGCGTCGGCCTGGTCGGCGGCTTCGTCGCCATCAAATACCTGCTCTGAAGCCTGTCCTGGCATCATTGGGCCGGCTGGCGTATATCCCCTGCATGGACGCTCGCAACGGCTTCGAACCCGCGCCGACCCCGCTTCAACGCGCCTATCCGTGGCTGTTGATGCTGATCGGCGTCGGCGCCATCGCCATGGCCTACACCGCGCAATACGGATACGGACTCGAACCCTGCAACCTCTGCCTGGCGCAGCGCGTACCCTACGTGCTGATCGCGCTGGTCGGCTGGGCCGCGGTGCGCCGACCGCACTGGATGTCGCCCGGCAACCTGATCGCCGTCGCCGGTTTCCTGTTCCTGGCGGGCGCGCTGATCGCCACCTACCACGTCGGCGTCGAACAGCACTGGTGGGTCTCGGCGGCGGGTTGCGGCGGCGAGGCGGGACAGGCGCTCGATGCCGGGCAACTGCTGCAGTCGCTGCAACAGAAACCGACCAAGTCCTGCGACCAAGTCGACTGGACCCTGTTCGGGCTCTCTATGGCGACCTATAATGCGTTCTTCTCGTTCGTCTGGGCCGGCATCACGTTCAAGGTCGCCCATCGGCTGTGGAGGACATCGTGAGCGCCAAGGGGAAATCGGCGGCGGCTTCGACACCCGGCGAGCACGGGCCGGACTGGCTGCCCGGCGACCCGTCACCCGAACAACTGGTCGAGCGCATCATCCGCGTCGATCATGCCGGGGAATACGGCGCGGTGCGCATCTACCAGGGCCAGCTCGCGGTACTCGGCCGCGGCCCGAAGGGCGATCTCATCCGCGAGATGCTGGCGCAGGAGAAGGACCACCTCGAGGCTTTCGACAAGCTGGTCGCCGACCGCCGCGTGCGCCCGACGGCGCTGCTGCCGTTCTGGCATGCCGCCGGTTTCGCGCTCGGCGCGGCGACGGCGCTGCTTGGCGAGAAGGCGGCGATGGCATGCACGGTCGCCGTCGAGGAGACCATCGACGAGCACTACGCCGGCCAGATCGCCGCCCTCGAACCCATGGCCGAGGAAGGCGAACTCAAGCAGACTTGCGTGAAATTCCGCGACGACGAGCTCGAACATCGCGATGCCGGGCTCGAACACGGTGCGCGCGAGGCGCCCGGCTACGAGCTCTTGACCGGCGCCATCAAGGCCGGCTCCAAGCTCGCAATCTGGCTTTCGACACGGATCTGAACCGCCGTTCCGCGTGCTAGCGGAACTGTGATTTGACGAAAATCGCCGGCGTATCGCTTAAATCCCCTTTGGGACCATCATCGGCCGAACATCTCCCATGCACCGGATGGGCCCCCTTAGGTTGGCCAATGTTCCTCTGTTGTCGGAGACGCGCCTTGCACAGCCTCGCCCTGGTTCCGCTCGCCGCCGCCCTGCTGTTCGCTCTCACGCCTATCCATTCCCGCGCGCAGGCTGCGCCCGAACTTCGGCCAGGTGTCGGCAAGGACGTGGTCGAGGCGACTTGCACCGCCTGCCATCGCACCAACATGATCACCCGTTCGTCCGGCTACAGCCGCGACCATTGGCGCGAATTGCTGGCGACCATGATCGATCTTTCCGGCAGCGCCGAGACCGAGGCCGCGATCCTCGACTATCTCGTCACCCACTACCCACCCAATACCAAGCGCCAGCCCAAGCTGGTCGACGGGCCGGCCAGGTCGGCAACCTGATCGGCTGGCTCGACCCGAAGACGGGCGCCATGAAGGAATACCCGTTGCCGGAAAATTCCAATCCGCACACCGTCACCTTGGATGCGGCCGGCAACGCCTGGTACACCGGCAACAAGAACGCCACCATCGGCATGCTCGACATCAAGACCGAGAAGCTCATGGTATACAAGATGCCCGATCCGAAGGCCAAGGATCCGCACTCCGCGATCTTCGACAAGCACGGCATCCTCTGGTTCACCGCGCAGCACGCCAACGTGATCGGCCGGCTCGATCCCAAGACCGGCGATATCAAATTGAAAACCGTCGAGACACCGCGCGCCCGGCCCTACGGCATCAAGCTCGATGCGTCCGGAACACCATGGATCGCCTGCAACGGCGCCAATTGCCTGATCAAGGTCGATCCCGCGACAATGGCGCTCACCGAGATCAAGCTGCCCGGCAACAAGACCACGGTGCGCCGCCTCGACATCGCGGCGGGCAGCATGATCTGGTACGTCAACTCGGGCCTCGGCAAGCTCGGCCGCTACGACCCGAAGTCGGGCGCGATCAAGAAATGGCCATCGCCTTCTGGCCCGCGCTCGCACCCCTACGCCATCGCCATCGTCGACGATGTCGTCTGGTACAATGAGTCCGGCCAACGCCCGGACGCGCTGGTCCGCTTCGATCCCAAGACGGAAAAGTTTCAAAGCTGGCCGATTCCGTCCGGCTCGCTTCACGCCGGCATCATCCGCCACATGCGTGCGACCCACGAGGGTAACCTGATCATTCACCAGAGCAGCACCAACCGCATCATTCTGGTCGGGCTGCCCCGCCCGACCCAGTAACTCAGTACGAAAAAAACCTCCAGGATAGGGAAACCGTCATGAAAAAGCAGGACATCGACCCGAAGATTTTCGCCCTCTACGACGAATACTGCCACGGCGACATGAACCGCCGCGACTTCCTCAACCGCGCTTCCGCCGTCGCCGTGGTCAGCGGTTCGGCGGTCGCCATGGCGGAAGCGCTGCTACCCCGCTATGCGGAAGCGGCGATGATCTCGTTCACCGACTCTCGCATCAAGGCGACCTACGTCGATTACGATTCGCCGGGCGGCTCGTCAGGCAAGATGCGCGGCTATCTGGTGCAGCCGGCCGGCAATGGCCCGTTCCCCGCCGTCCTCGTGGTACACGAGAACCGCGGCCTCAACCCGCATATCGAGGACTTGGCACGCCGCGCCGCGGTCGAGGGCTTCCTCGCCTTCGCGCCGGACGGACTGGCGCCGATCGGCGGATATCCCGGCAACGACGACGACGGCAAGGTGATGCAGCGCAAGCTCGATCCGCAGAAGCTGTTCGTGGACCTGCTCAACGGCGCCAAGTTCGTGAAGGCGCATGCGCTCTCCAACGGCAAGCTCGGCGTCACCGGATTCTGCTACGGCGGCTGGGTGACCAACGCCATGGCCGTGGCGCTCGACTCCGAGCTCAATGCGGGCGCGCCGTTCTACGGCCGCGCACCGGGCTTGGACGGCGTCGGCAAGATCAAGGCCTCGATGCTGATCCATTACGCTGACGACGACGGCGGCGTGAACGCCACCCAGGCCGGCTACAAGCAGGCCCTCGATGCCGCCAAGGTGTCCTACGAAATGCACACCTACCCCGGCACCAAGCACGGCTTCCACAACAACTCGACGCCGCGCTACAACGAGGCCCAGGCCAAGACCGCGTGGGAACGGACGGTCGCGCACTTCAAGAAACACCTGACCTAGCGCCAGGCGACTGCCGGCTCAGTCGGCGGGCTTCCTCGGAAACTTGGTAAGACCGCTGACGATGCCGCGCAGCGTGCGCACTTCCTGTTCGGTCAGACGCGCGCGCTGGAAGATGTTACGGATGTTGCGCACCATGATCGGACGCTTCTCCTTGATGCGCAGGAAGCCGCAAGCGTCCAGTTCCCCTTCGAGATGCTCGAACAGGCCGGTCAACTCGGCCAGGTTGGCGGGCCGAGTTTCCTTCGGCAGTGCGAGTTCGCGCACCGGCGTCGCGTCGGCGGCCTGATACCACTCGTAGCCGAGCACGAACACCGCCTGCGCCAGGTTGAGCGAGGTGAACAGCGGATTGAGCGGCACGGTGACGACGGCGTGCGCCAACGCCACGTCGTCGTTGTGCAAGCCGATTGCCTCCTTGCCGAACAGCACCCCGGCCTTGGCGCCGTCCGGCGCCGGCGCACGCAGCAACGCCGCCGCGCCGTTCGGCGTCAGCACGTCCTTGGTCATGTCGCGCGGCCGCGCCGTCGTCGCCAGTACGGTTTCGAGATCGGCGACCGCGTCGGCGGTGGTGTCGGAGACGCGCGCGTCGCGGAGGATGCGGTCGGCGCCGGAGGCGGCGGCGGTGGCCGCCGGATTGGGCCAGCCGTCACGGGGCGCCACCAGCCGGAGTTCGCCCAATCCGCAATTGGCCATGGCGCGGGCCACCATGCCGATGTTCTGGCCCAGTTGCGGCTCGACCAGGATGACAGCAAAACCGGGGCTCAGCGCGTCGGCCAGCGGTCCAAGTTCGCGTTCGCCCTCGTCGCCCTGGACCATGACGGCACCCGTTCAGTGATGGCGCGGTTCGGCGCCGCTGCGAAACAGCGTATAAATGATGCTGTCGCGGAGCGCGTTGTAGGATGCGTCGATGATGTTGGGCGAGACACCGACCGTCGACCAGTTGTGGCCATGGCCATCGGCCGACTCGATCATCACGCGTGTGACCGCCCGGGTGCCCTCGCCAGGGGTGAGGATGCGCACCTTGTAGTCGACCAGTTTCAAATCGGCGAGGACCGGATAGTGCGGCAGCAGGACCTTGCGCAACGCCGCGTCGAGCGCGTTCACGGGGCCGTTGCCCTCGGCCACCTGCATTTCCTTGTGGCCGCCGGCGTCGATGCGCACGGTAGCCTCCGAGAACGTGACCAGTTCCCCGGCGGCGTTCCAGCGCCGTTCGTCGATGACGCGGAAGCTGGTGCAATGGAAATAGTCCGGCACGGTGCCGAGCGTGCGCCTGGCGAGCAGTTCGAAGCTCGCCTCGGCGCCGTCGTAGGCATAGCCTTTGAATTCCTGTTCCTTGACCAGTTCGACCAGGCGATTGACCTTGGAGTCCTTGGGGTCGATGTCGAGGCCGATCTCGCGGAAACGCGCCAGGATGTTGGATCGGCCCGACTGGTCAGAAACGACGATGTGGCGTTGGTTGCCGACGGCCTCCGGCGGCACGTGCTCGTAAGTGGTCGGGTCCTTCTCGACGGCCGAGACATGCAGACCGCCCTTATGCGCGAAGGCGGATTCGCCGACGTAGGGCGCCCCCCGGTCGGGATGGCGGTTGAGCCGTTCGTCGAGCATGCGCGACAAGTGCGTGAGCTTGGCGAGGTCCTGCGGGTCGAGCCCCGTCTCGTAGCCCATCTTGAGCACCAGCGACGGGATCACGGAAATCAGGTTGGCGTTGCCGCAGCGTTCGCCGAGGCCGTTGAGCGTGCCCTGTACCATGCGCGCGCCGGCGCGCACCGCGGCGAGCGAACAGGCGACGGCGTTACCGGTGTCGTCGTGGCAATGGATGGCGACGTGGCTGCCCGGAATATCCTTGCAGACGACGCCGACGATCTCCTCGACCTCGTGCGGCAGCGTGCCGCCGTTGGTATCGCAGAGCACGACCCAACGCGCGCCGGCATCGTATGCCGCTTTCAGGCAACGCAGCGCATAATCGGGATTGGCCTTGTAGCCGTCGAAGAAGTGCTCGGCATCGAACATCGCCTCGCACGAGCGATCGGCGACCAGCCGAATGCTGTCGGAGATCATCTCGACGTTCTCGTCCAGGGGAATCTCGAGCGCCTTCTCGACGTGGAAATCCCAGGTCTTGCCGACCATGCAGATGGCGCCGGCGCCGGCGTTCAGCAGCGCCGCCAGGCCGGGGTCGTTCTCTGCACTGCGGCCCGGGCGCCGGGTCATGCCGAAGGCGGTGAAGCGCGCGCGCTTCAGCTTGGGCGGATCGGCGAAAAAGGCATCGTCGGTGGGATTGGCGCCGGGCCAACCGCCCTCGACGTAGTCGAAGCCGGCATTGTCCAGTTCGCGGGCGATGAAGGCCTTGTCGGCCGGGTTGAAGTCGACGCCTTGCGTCTGCGCACCGTCGCGCAGCGTGGTGTCGAATATGTAGACGCGATTATCGTCAGAGGCGAGCTTGCTCATGATCGGTGTCCCCTTGAGTGACGCGAACTGCGAACGGCACGGTTTCCCGGTCCCCTAGTTGGAGGCCGGGCTCATAATTCGCCGCTCAATCGACGTCACTTGGAACTTGGTTTCACGCATGACCGGCGCATGATAGTCGCGAACCGTTTGCCGTCAAGCGTGACCGCCCGCCGGCCGACGCCGGGCGCGACGGCATTGTTGGCGGCCTCGAGCCTTTCCTCCAGCCCGACGGGTCCGGCATCGCTCGGAATATTACCTTTAGGCATAGCTTATATGGCTTATATTATATATTTATCCACGCAAGGTCTTTCTGCACGGAATTCCCATCATGCCAGCACATCGAGCCGTTCCAGGCGCAAATCGACGAAACGCTGGATTTTGGTGAACTGACCGGAACTCGGGTCGACAGTGCCTTTCGCACCGATGTCGCCGCTCGGCCCGCCGCCGAGTGCGCCATTGAGCAGGCCGAGGATGCCGATCTTGTGGACGTCCCCGAACTTGTGCACCTGGATTGTCGGATGATGCGTGAGCTTCACGTTGCAAGCGACCCGAAGGTTGACCAGTTGCGTGATTGCGTCCGGGTCGCGTTCGAGCGCCTCGTTCAACAACTTGACGGCGGCTTGAATCGGATCGGCCATATCCGCGGTGTGCCCTGGTCGAATACCTGTCCCTACCAAGACTACCGGATTATGGTAGCGCATGGTAGCGTCAGCCATGCTCGGAGAAATCATCCTGCTCACCGGCGAAGTCGAGGCGCCGCACCTCGCCGCGATGCTGCGCGGGTACAATCCCGGCCTCCAAGTGCGCCATGCCAGCGATGTGGCCGAGTTGCGTGCTTTCTGCGCCGAGCCCGCGCCGGCGGGCGGGCGCCGGTTGATCGCGTTCTGCACACCGGTGATCGTGCCGGCGGACGTGATCGAGGCTTTGGATGCGCCGGCCTACAATTTCCATCCGGCACCACCCGAGTATCCGGGTTCGCATCCGGCCAGCTTCGCCGTCTACGACGGCGCGACGCACTACGGCGTTACCGTGCACGAAATGGCCGCGAAGGTGGACGCCGGCGTCATCGTCGTCGTCGACCGGTTCGAGATGCCGCCGGGCTTGCGTTTCGTCGATCTCGAACTGCATGCATACAAGGCCCTGGTGGCGTTGTTTTCGGCGATGGCCGAACGCATGGCCACCGATGCCGCGCCGTTGGCGCCAAGCGGCGACACGTGGTCGGGCCGCAAGACCACCAAGCGCGATTTCGCAGGCATGGGCGAGATCACCGAAGAAATGGACGAGGAAGAGATTAAACGGCGCTTTCGCGCCTTCGGCTGAAACCTGCGGCGCCTAGCCCCGGCGCCATGTCGTGCCGGCCGGGCCATCCTCGAGCACGACGCCGGCGACCGCAAGCTGGTCGCGGATTTCGTCGGACCGCTTGAAGTTCTTGGCCTTGCGCGCGTCGGCGCGTTCGACGATGAGCGCCTCGATGGCGGCGTCGTCCAACCCGCCGGTGGCCTCCGCCTTGGGCGGTTGCCATTTGAACCACGCCTCCGGGTCCTGCTCGAGCAGGCCCAGGAACCGGGCGCCGGCGAGGAACGCCGGGCCGTCCCCAGCACTCGCCAATCGATGCAGTTCGGCCACGGCCTGCGGCGTGTTGAGATCGTCGCTGAGCGCGGCGACGACCGCCTCGGGCGGTGACGCCGCCGGCTCACCACCGCCGGCGGCTGCGCGGTACCAGCGATCCAGCGTTCGCTTGGCGTCGGCGATGCCGGCCTTGGTGAAGTCGAGCGGCTGGCGGTAGTGGGTCTGCAGCAACACCAATCGGATCGCCTCGCCCGGAAATTCTTTGAGCAGGTCGTGGACGGTATAGAAGTTGCCGAGTGACTTCGACATCTTCTCGCCTTCGCTCATGAGGTAGCCGTTGTGCATCCAGTATTTGGCGAAGCTGCCATGGCCCAGCGCGCAAGTGCTTTGCGCGATCTCGTTCTCATGGTGCGGGAAGATCAGGTCCTGGCCGCCGCCGTGAATGTCGAAGCGCGCACCGAGGTGCTCCAGGCTCATGGCCGAGCATTCGATGTGCCAGCCCGGCCGGCCGCGGCCCCAGGGGCTGTCCCAGCCCGGCGTCGCGTCGTCGGAAGGCTTCCAAAGCACGAAATCGGAAGGGTCCTTCTTGTACGGTGCCACGTCGACGCGCGCGCCGGCGACGATCTCGCGCGAATCGAGCCGCGAGAGGCACCCATAGTCGGGCATGCTCGGCACGCTGAACAGCACGTGGCCGTCGGCTGCGTAGGCATGCCGCTTGCCGATCAGGCTCTCGATCATGGCGATCATCTGGGCGATGTGTTCGGTGGCGCGCGGCTCGACGTCGGGCCGCGCCGCGCCGAGCGCCCCCATGTCGGCGTGGAACGCCTGAGCCGTGCGTTCCGTGATCGAGCGGATGCTTTCGCCCGACTCACGCGCGCGCGCGTTGATCTTGTCGTCGACATCGGTGATGTTGCGGACGTATGTAACGCGTGGATAGAGCCGGCGTAGCAGCCTGACGAGCACGTCGAACACCAGGACCGGTCGGGCGTTGCCGATGTGCGCGTAGTCGTAGACCGTGGGACCGCAGACGTAGAGGCGCACATGCGCCGGGTCGATGGGCTGGAACTCGACCTTGGCGCGGCTCAGGGTATCGTGGATGCGGAGCGTCACACGCCACCCTTGAAACCGTTGGTGATCGGATAGCGCCGGTCGCGGCCAAACACTCGGCGGGTCGTCTTGACGCCCGGCGGCGCCTGGCGGCGCTTATACTCGGCCATATCGACCATGCGCCACACGCGGTTGACCATATCGCAGTCAAAACCGCGCTCGACGTTGTCGTCCATGGCCATGTCCTCCTCGATCAGGTGGTGGAGGATGGCGTCGAGCACGTCATACGGCGGCAGCGTGTCCTGATCCTTCTGATCCGGCTTCAGTTCCGCCGTCGGCGCCTTGGTCAGGATGTTCTCCGGCATGACCCGCCCCTCGGGACCGAGGCAATCGTCGGGCCGGCGTTCGTTGCGGAAAGCGGAGATCGCGTAGACGGTCGTCTTGTAGACGTCCTTGAGCACAGAATAGCCGCCGCACATGTCGCCGTAGAGCGTGGCGTAACCGACCGACATTTCCGACTTGTTACCGGTCGAAAGCACCATGTAGCCCAGCTTGTTGGAGAGCGCCATCAGCGTGATGCCACGCGAACGCGCCTGGATGTTCTCTTCCGTGGTGTCGGCGGCCCTGTCGGCGAATTGGGGCGCCAGCATTTCACTGAAGGCCGCCATGGCGGGGCCGATGTTGATGGTGTCGAGCTTGACGCCCAGCAGCCGCGCGCATTCGGCTGCGTCGTCCAGGCTTTCCTGCGAGGTGTAGGGCGACGGCATCATCACGCAATGGACCCGCTCCGGTCCCAGCGCATCGACGGCGACGGCGGCGCTGATGGCGCTGTCGATGCCGCCGGAAAGGCCGATCAGGACGCCGGGAAACCCGTTCTTGGTGACGTAGTCACGTAACCCGAGCACGAGCGCGCGGTAAATGCCTCCCTGCGGTGACGGCGCCAGCGAGATCGGTCCCTCGTCGCAAACCCAGGCTTCGCCGGCGCGGCGCCATTCGGTGATCAAAAGCTCCTCGACGAAGGACGGCGCCTTGGCCCGGAGCGAACAATCTGCGCCGAGCACGAAGGAGGCGCCGTCGAACACCAGTTCATCCTGGCCGCCGACGATATGGACGTAGATCAGCGGCAGGCCGGCCTCTGTGACACGCGCGACCGCGTAGCCCAGGCGGTCGTCGTACTTGTCCGTCTCATAGGGCGAGCCGTTGATGACGACGAACAGCTCCGCGCCCGATTCGTCTAGGCATTCGGCGACGTCCGGAAACCACATGTCTTCGCAGATCATGACGCCGAGCCGCGCGCCGCGGAACGGGATCGGCCCGGGCAACGGCCCCGCGCGAAACACCCGTTTTTCATCGAACACGCCGTAGTTGGGGAGTTCGTGCTTGGGTCTGACGGCGGCGATCTTGCCGTCGTCGAGCAAAAGGGCTGCGTTGTAGAGCGCGCCATCGACGACCCAGGGCGCGCCGACCAGCATGGCCGGACCGCCGTCGGCGGTTTCCTCGGCCAAGGCCTCGACAGCCTTCTGGACCGCGCCCTGAAACGCCGGCTTCAACACCAGGTCTTCCGGCGGATAGCCGCAGATCACCAGTTCTCCGAACAGCACGAGATCGGCGCCGAGATTGGCCGCCTGGGCGCGCGCGGCCCTGACCCGGGCCGCGTTGGCGCCGATCGCGCCGACCGTCGGGTTTACCTGGGCGATCGCGATGGTCATCCGTTCGCTCATGGGTCGGGTGTAGAGAGCGCCATCGCCGCTGTCAACGCCGCCTGCCCGGGCCCGCTTCCGCGTGGCGCTTGGTTGTGGCAATCACGTCGCGAACCCCCTATTCTGACGACACCATGGCCAGACGTTCACGCACAACCAGAGTCCTGCTTTCCGGCGACGTCGTCGACAACCGTCAACGGTTCCAGACGCGCGATCACGATGCGATCCCGGCGTCCACCAAGCCGGCGCCGGCGAAAGCACCCGAACCGGAACAGAAAAAGCCCCAACCGCGCCACGAAGGCCCGGAATCGGCGCATCAGCGCCTGCGCCGCCCACCCAAGGTCATCGATGCGAGAAAGGCACCTGGCGCCGACGGAAAGGTATTGTCGCGGGACGAGCCGGAAGGCGGCGCGGAAGCCGCCGGCAAAGCCTGGGAGACACCTGCGCCGGCTAATCCAACTGCCGACATCGCGCCGCCGCGCAAGCTGACGCCGCTGCCCGGGATCGAACTGATCGAGGAAGACCCGCGTCCGAGGCCGTCCGGTGACATTGCCCCGCCGCCAGCAGCAGCACCGGCCTTAAAGCCGGCCGCGGCCAAGACAATGGTCGATTCCATGGTCGGCCGATTGCGCGCCGAGGCGGAGCGCAAGGGTTCACTCACGGTCGACGATCTGACCGCGCTGAAGGCGGAGTTCGACCGTCAGGCGAAAAAGCTGAGCGTCGCCCTGGAACGGTCCTTCGACACCTACGTCGAAGCGAAGGAGCGCGCCGAGTGGGGCCTGAAGCGCGAGTTGCCGTTCGACTGGGTCATCGTTAAGGCGTTCTCGGAACTGTTCCTGGAACAGGACTATTCACGCTTCGACCGGGTGTCCCGGCGCATGCTGCCGGGCTTCTTCATGGCGCTCAACATGATGCTGGGTGAAGACCTAGTGAGCGAATACCAGGAGCAATGCCAGCTGATCGTCAGCCGGCTGCGCGAGGAACGCGGCAAGGCCTTCGACTGGGAGCAGGTCTACGTGCATCCGCAAGCCAAGGCGCTGATGCTCGACGCGGCCGTCACCATCGCCACCTACTTCACCGATTACACGCGGCGTTCGACGTGGTTCATCGACTTGATCAACGCCAACCTGGGCTCGCTCGGAGGCGCACCGCGGGAGGAAGCCGGCTGGGAGATGACGCCATCCGGCTTCAAGCGTTTCCTCGACCGCCTGTTCGCGGAGCTGCGCGAAAAACTCGCCACCGACAGCGGCAAACTCCGGCTGACCAAGCGTCACGGCGCCGACGTTTGCGCGAAAATTTTCGAAATCCTGGCGACCATCGAAACCTGAACCGGCCGCAGGCGGGACCGATCAGACCGACGTGCCGCCGACCGTCAGATTGTCGATCTTGAGCGTCGGCTGGCCAACGCCGACCGGAACGCCCTGGCCGTCCTTGCCGCAAGTACCGATACCGGGATCCAACTCCATGTCGTTGCCGATCATCGAGACGCGGGTCAGCACGTCCGGGCCGTTGCCGATCAGCATGGCGCCCTTCAGTGGCGCGGTCACCTTGCCGCCTTCGATGCGATAGGCTTCGGTGCAGGAGAACACGAACTTGCCCGACGTGATATCGACTTGGCCACCGCCGAAAGCGACGGCATAGACGCCCTTGTCGACCGACGCCAATATCTCCTCCGGCGCGTGCTGGCCCGACAGCATGTAGGTGTTGGTCATGCGCGGGATCGGATGGTGAGCATAGCTCTGGCGCCGGCCGTTGCCGGTCGCGGCCACGCCCATCAGGCGCGCGTTCATGCGGTCCTGCATGTAGCCCTTGAGAATGCCATCCTCGATCAGCACCGTGCGTTGCGTCGGCGTGCCTTCGTCGTCGATGGTGAGGGAGCCGCGGCGCCGCTCGATGGTACCGTCATCGACCACGGTGACACCCGGCGATGCCACCCGTTCGCCCAAAAGCCCGGCAAAGGCGGACGTCTTCTTGCGGTTGAAGTCCCCTTCGAGGCCATGGCCGATGGCTTCATGCAGCAAGATGCCGGGCCAGCCCGGGCCGAGTACCACGGGCATTTCGCCGGCCGGCGCGGCGATCGATTCAAGGTTCACCAACGCCTGCCGAAGCGCCTCGTCGACGGCGCCTTTCCAGGTTTCGGGTTCGAGATAGAGGTCATAGCCGGTCCGCCCGCCGGTACCGTGGCCACCGCTCTCCATGCGGCCGTCCTGCTCGACGACGACGGAAACGTTGAGGCGCACGAGCGGGCGGATATCCGCGACGCGGAAACCGCCGGCGCGAACGATCTGGATCGCCTGCCATTCGCCGGAAATCGACGCGGAAACCTGCTTCACGCGCGCATCCAGGCCGCGGGCATAGGCGTCGATCTCGGAGAGCAGCGAAACCTTGTCCTCGAACGGAACTGGCCCCAAGGGGTTTTCGTCGCCGTAGAGGGATGCGTTGGTGCCGACCGGCGCAACGGCCATGGTCCCGCCAGAACCGAGCCGCACCGCCTTGACCGTATCGGCGGCGCGCCGCATGGCAGCCTCGCTCAGTTCGGAGGTGTGGGCGTAGCCGGTGGCCTCGCCACTGACGGCGCGCAACCCACAACCCTGGGCGGTGTCGAATGACGCGCTCTTGATCTTGCCGTCGTCGATGACGACGCTCTCGGACTGGCAGTATTCGAGATAAAGCTCGCCGTCATCGGCTCCGCCGAGTGCGTCCTCGACGACCGCTTCGACCCGCCCGCGGTCGAGATCGGCCCGGTTGAAGAACAATTCGTCGGTGGCGGCCAAATCGGTCATGGGCTTTTCCTCGAAATTTTTCTATGAAACACGGGTATCCAGCGCGCCCCGCAAGCGTTCATGCTATTTATATAGAGTGTCGGGCCGGAAATGACGAGAGTGCCATGTTCAAGGATCATCCCCTTCGCGATACCCTGGCCGGCGAACTGCATGCCCGGCCCTACGGCGAGGTTCAGGCGCCGGCCCAGATCTCGCATATCGCGGTTGCCACCGGCGAGAGCGGCGCCGCCGCCGAAGCGCAGCACCTGAAGGCGCTCTGCAGTCATTTCAAGGTGGCGCCGCCGGCCGACGGCATGGCGCTGTTCATGGCCGATCTCGGCGCGTTCCGGCTCAAATGGGAACGCCACACGGAGTTCTCCACCTACACCTTCATCGCCGAGGGCCCGTTCGAGGTGCCGTTCAAGCGCCCGGCGATCAGCGCCGTACCCGAAGACTGGCTCGGCACACTGCCGGGACCGGTGGTCGCGGCGCTCCATATCGCCGTCGAGGCGACCGACGAACCCGACGCCGATACCGCCACCGTCGCCGGCTACTTCGACAACAACCGTCTCGTCGGCGGCGGCCTCGCCGACGGCAAGGCGCGATTGTGGACCGACTTTCGCGTCCACGCCGACCGTTTCAGCCGGTTCCTCGTGCGCGGCGGGCCGGGGCTGCGCCCGACCACGCTGGGGCGCATCACCCAGCGCCTGGCCGAGATGGAGACCTATCGGATGATGGCGATGCTGGCGTTGCCGCACGCGCGCGGCGCCCGGCCACAGGTGGCACGCGCCGAGACCCGGCTTTCGGCCATCCTGCAGACGCTGGCGGCCCCCGACTCGGCGCACAAGGAACGCGAACTCCTCAAGGACCTGACCGACCTGGCCGCCGAGGCGGAACGCATTTCCGGCGACCTCACCTACCGTTTCAGCGCCACGCGCGCCTACGCCGAGATCGTCCGCCAACGGGTCTCAGCGCTGCGAGAAATCCGCCTGCCCGATATCCAACCCGCCGGCGAATTTTTGCTGACGCGCTTCGAACCGGCGATGGAGACCTGCGACAACCTGGCGAAACGGTTGGATGCGCTCGGCGGCCGCGTGGCCCGCGCCGGCAATCTGTTGCGCACCCGCGTCGACGTCGCGCTCGAGGAACAGAACCGCGACCTGCTCGCCTCCATGAACCGGCGCGCCGACCTGCAACTGAGGTTGCAGGAAACCGTCGAGGGACTCTCGGTCGCGGCGATCAGCTACTACGTGGTGAGCCTGATCATCTATCTCGCACACGGCGCCAAGAGCTTCGGCTCGCCCTTAGAACCCTACGTCGTCGGCATGATCAGCCTACCCTTCGTGGTGATCGGCATTTGGCTCGGGGTCAGACGGCTGCGCAAGGCCGTGTCGCGCCATCGCCGCGACACCGAGGGCGACGAAAAGCTTTAATCCGTGACTATGGGCAGCGCCGGGTCACGCGCCCATTCGGAGAGCGATGCGTCATAGACCGTGACCCGCTCGGCGCCCAGCAACGTCAGCACAAATGCATCGAGGGTGGCGGCGATGCCGCCGCCGCAGTAACACAGAACCGGGTTGTCGAGATCGACGCCGGCTTCGGCGAATTTGGCTGCAAGCACGGACAGAGGCTTGAGCGCGCCGGTGGCCGGATCTGTAAGCTCGCGCGCCGGCACCGAGAGACTGCCCGGTATCCGGCCGGGCCGGCCGTAATGAATGCCCCCGCCCCGGAACTGCTCGGCGGTCAGCGCGTTGACGAGCGAATTTCCGGGCGCGGCCATGGCGCCGACGACATCTTCCCTGCCGCAAAACAGCCCCGGCCGCGGCCGGGCGGAGAACGGCGGCGCCGGGGCGTAGGCCGATGGCCCGGAGGCGATCGGACGCCCCTCCAGGCGCCATTTCTTCAGGCCGCCGTCGAGGACCGCGGCGCGCTCGAAGCCGACGGCGCGCAACATCCACCAGATGCGCGTCGCCCACATCATGCCGCCGGCATCGTAGAGCACGACGTCCGAGTCCTTGCTGACACCGGCTTCGCCGAATGCCCGGGCGAGCGTATCGGGCGCCGGCATCATGTAGCGCCATGGGCTCGAAAGATCCGACAACCGGCGCTGCAGGTCGAGGTAGCCCGCGCCCGGTATGTGGGCGGCCTCGTGCTCGGCGTGGCACGGTTCGACGCGGATAACGCCGTCGCCTTCGGGCACCAGCCGGGTCGAACAGTCGAAAATGCGGAGCGCAGGCGCGCCGAGGCGGCCGGCCAGGGTTTCCGTCGAAATCAGATAAGGGCTACCGAAACTGTCGTAACTCATGGCGACAGTCTGTAGGGCTGCGGCCCGGCCGGCAACTACCCCGAGCAACGACCGATTTGGCTTGACCGCGTCGGCGAACGGATTATCTTTCGATGCCACGTGGTGATTTGTCCGACCGGCTTGCGGCCACGTTAAAGAAACCCGCTAAAAGG
>JAYNJY010000032.1:0-17811 GCA_038110665.1 Rhodospirillaceae bacterium
CGAGCGGGGCGAGCGCAGCCTGTTCACGCGGCTGCTGTTCTACGCCGGCGGCGTCACCTTGACGATGCTAGTCGCCGGCCTCGCCACCGGCCCTTTCGCCGTCTACCACTTCAACCGCATCGCCGAGACCGTCGCCGGCTAGTCAGGCGCCGTGACGTTGGTGCCGGCGATGCCGACGGCGGGACTGGCGGCGATGGCGCTCGGCGGGCTTTGGCTGGTCGCCTGGCGGACGCGGCTCCGCTACGCCGGCATCATTGCCATTGCAATCGGCCTCCTGCCCATCGCGCTGGCGACACCGCCCGATATCCTGGTCGATGGCGACGGCTGGCTGGTTGCGCTCAGGAGCGCCGCCGGAAAGTTGCTGGTCTCCGACATGCGCGGCGCGCGTATCGAAAGTGAAATCTGGGCGCGCCAGCTTGCCGTCGCCGACGCACCTGTGCCGTGGCCCGACCATGGCCGGGCCGGTGGCGAAGATCTCGAATGCGACATTTCCGGCTGCCTGTTCCGCCGCGCCGGCCGAACGGTCGCGTTGCCGCGCTCCGAAGCGGCGCTCGCAGAAGACTGCTGGAAGGCGGACGCGGTGATATCGACCGAGCCCATTCGCTGGCGCTGCCCGGCAGAAGTGGTGATCGACCGCTTCGACCTCTGGCGCCATGGCGGCCATGCGATCTGGCTCGGGCCGAGGATCAGGGTCGAGACGGTCGATGGACGGCGCGGCGACAGGCCCTGGGTATTGCGGCCGAGGACAGTCGGGCGTCCGACCGGGCCGGATTGCTAATGCGTCAGTAGGACCGCATCAAACCGACGAGACGACCCTGGATCTGCACCTGGTCGGGACCGAAGATGCGAGTCTCGTAGCGTTTGTTGGCGGGTTCGAGGGCGATCGACGCCCCCTTGCGACGCAACCGCTTGAGCGTCACTTCCTCGTTCTCGACCAACGCCACGATGATCGAGCCGTTTTCGGCGGTATCGGTGCGGCGGATGATGACGGTGTCGCCGTCGTGGATGCCGGCCTCGATCATCGAATCGCCATCGACCTCTAGTGCGTAATGTTCGGCGCCGCCGGCGATCATGCCGGCAGGCACGTCGACGAAGTTGGACGGGTCGCGCAATGCCTCGATCGGGGTGCCTGCGGCGATGCGGCCGTAAAGCGGCAGTTGCAGCGATTCGGCCTCGCTTGCCGGCGCGGTGACGCCGGCGGGACCGGCCTTCTCGTTGAAGCCGCCACTGATGACGTTGGGGGCGAAACCGCTCTTGCTCTTGAACGGCACGGCGGGGGCGCCGCCTTCCAGGTTTTCGGGCAGCTTGAGCACCTCGAGGGCGCGCGCACGGTGCGGCAGGCGGCGGATGAAGCCGCGCTCCTCGAGCCCGGTGATGAGCCGGTGAATGCCGGATTTCGACCTGAGATCGAGCGCTTCCTTCATCTCGTCGAAGGAAGGGGAAACGCCGGTCTCGCGCAGGACCTTCTCGATGTAGAGGAGAAGTTGATGTTGCTTGCGTGTCAGCATGGTACTCGCTCCGCCCGGGCCGGCGGCATCCGCCGCAAGGACCCAATTTCACCGGCGTTTCGGCAGCTTTCAGCGCACCAAATGTGGACGCGGATTCACCGACGAACACCTTATGTTCACTTATGTTCTAATTTAGTTCACGTTGTGTGTCAACGATGAAAAGCCCGCGCCGGGCAGGACGAACCACTAGCGATGTCGATTTGCGCGGAAAACCGCGGTCAGAACGCGCCGCCGCCGAGGTCAAGGCGAAGGATGCGGACGAGTTCGCCGGCCTTGGCCGGCGGCGCCTTGATCGGGCGCACGACGAGACAATCGGCGCGGGCAAAATTGGCCATCATGGCGCTGTCCTGGCGCTCGAACGGCGACGCCACCAGCCGGCCTTCGGTGTCGCGCGACAACAGTGCGCGCATGTAGTCCTCGCGGATGCCGTTGGCGGGCAAATCGCGGCTGAGGATCGCGACGGCGGTGTCGGACAACGCCTCGGCGTCGAGGCCTAGCATCACCGCCATGGCGGCGCGGAGATAAATGGCCGAACAGACGCCGGCGGAAACCGGGTTGCCGGGCAGCCCGAGCACGGCGGTATCGCCGAGATAGCCGAAGATCAGCGGTTTGCCCGGCCGCATGGCGATCTTGTAGAAATCGAGGTTGAGGCCGTCCTCACCGAGCACTTGGCGCACCAGATCGAAGTCGCCGACCGAGGCGCCGCCGATGGTGACCAGGATATCGGCGCCGGCGGCACCGGCGAGAACCTCGCGGAAGCTCTCTTGCGTGTCGCGCGCGATGCCGACGTTAATGGGCTCGCCGCCGAGCACACGCACGTAGGCGGTCAGCGCGATGGAATTGGACGAAATGATCTGGTCGGCACCGAGCGGATCGCCCGGCATCACCAGTTCGTCGCCGGTCGCCATGATGGCGATGCGGGGCTTTCGCCGCACCTTGATCCACGGCACGTTTGCCGACGCCGCCAGGCCGAGGTCGCGTGCGGTCAAACGCCGGCCGGCCTTGATCAGCACCTGGCCCTCGGTGAAGTCGAGCCCGGCCGGACGAATGTCGGCGCCGACCGGCGAAGATTCCTTCACAGTCACGCGCTTGCCGTCGGACTCCGTGACCTCCTGGATGACGATGGTGTCCGCGCCGTAGGGGACCGGCGCGCCGGTGAAGATGCGGACGCAGGTGCCGGCATCGAGCTCGCCGTCGAAACCCTGGCCCGCCTGCGACATGCCGATCAACTTCAACTCGCACGGCACCTTGGCAACGTCGGCGGCGCGGACCGCATAACCGTCCATGGCCGATACGGCGGCCGGTGGCTGCGTCAGGCGCGCGGCGATGTCCTCGGCCAGGACGCGCCCGAGCCCGTCGGGCAGGGCGACCTGTTCGGACGGCAGCACCTTGAAGGCGCCGGTGATGCGTTCGAGCGCCTGCTCGACGGTCAAGCTCTGGCGCGGCGCATCGTCGTTCACTTGAGTCACTCCGCCTCGAAGGTGCCGGACTTGCCGCCCGACTTGTGGGTCAGGCGAATGTCGTCGATGCGCATGGCGCGGTCGACCGCCTTGCACATGTCGTAGACCGTAAGCGCGGCGACGGCGACGGCGGTCAGTGCTTCCATCTCGACGCCGGTGCGCCCGGAGAGCTTGCAGGTCGCAGTGATGTCGACGGCGTTGCGGGCGGTGTCGCAGGCGAGGTCGACCTTGACCGACGACAGGCTCAGCGGATGGCAAAGCGGGATCAGGTCCGGCGTCTTCTTGGCGCCCATGATACCCGCCAGTTGCGCGACCGAAAGCACGTCGCCCTTCTTGACGCCGCCGGCCTGGATCAGGGCCATGGTCTCGGGCTGCATGTAGACGCTGCCCTTGGCGGTGGCGGTGCGCTCGGTGATCTCCTTCGCCGAGACGTCGACCATGACGGCGTTGCCGTCGTCGTCGAGATGCGTAAAGCCGCTCATGCGCTGGCCGCCACGGCTCGGGGGGCGAGGAGCGCGCGCGTCGCGGCGGCGACGTCGGCCTGGCGCATCAAGGATTCGCCGACCAGAAAACAGCGCGCGCCAGCCCGCGCCATGCGGGCGAGGTCGGCCGGCGTATAGAGCCCGGACTCGCTCACCAGCGTGCGGTCCGCAGGCACGCGCGGCGCCAACCGCTCAGTCATGGCGATATCGACCTCGAGGGTCTTGAGATTGCGGTTGTTGACACCGATCAGATCGCCGTCGAGCCCGAGCGCGCGGTCGAGTTCCGCCTCGTCATGCACCTCGACCAGGAT
The DNA here is from genome assembly GCA_038110665.1 of Rhodospirillaceae bacterium. GTDB lineage: Bacteria > Pseudomonadota > Alphaproteobacteria > Rhodospirillales > Casp-alpha2 > TMED8. The sequence goes on from JAYNJY010000032.1 coordinate 3,762, forward strand.
GTCCATGCCCCAGTCGCGCGCGGCGGCGGCGAGTTCGGCAGCCTGGCCGTTGGAGATCGCCGCCATGATCAACAGGATGCAGTCGGCGCCGAGCGCGCGGGCCTCGGCGACCTGGTAGGTGTCGAGCATGAAGTCCTTGCGCAGCACCGGCAGGCCGACGGCGCCGCGCGCCGCCACCAGGAATTCGTCGGCGCCCTGGAAATAGGGCTCGTCGGTCAGCACCGAAAGGCAGGCCGCGCCGCCGGCGGCGTAGGCACGGGCGATCGCTGGCGGATCGAAATCGGCGCGGATCAATCCCTTGGAGGGCGATGCCTTCTTGATCTCGGCGATCAGGCCGTAGCCTTCGCCGGTGGCTTCGGTCAGGCTTTTGGCGAAACCGCGCAGCGGTGACGCGGTCTTGGCGTCGGCCTCGATTTGGCCGAGCGGGCGCGCGGCCTTTTGGCGGGCGATATGCTCGCGCTTGTCGGCGCAGATGCGGGCGAGCACATCGCTCATCGGCTATTTCGCCCCGCCGCCGGAATTGGTGATGGCGACCATGTTGTCGAGCGCCGCCTTGGCACGGCCATCGTCGATGGCTTGGCCGGCGAGCGCCACGCCGGCTTTCAAGTCGTTCGCCTTGCCGGCGACGATCAGCGCGGCGGCGGCGTTGAACAGCACGACATCGCGGTAGGGGCCCTGTTCGCCGTCGAGAAGCGCGCGAATGGCGAGCGCATTGTTGGCGGCGTCGCCGCCCTTGAGGTCCGAAAGCTCGGCGCGTGGCAGCCCGGCGTCCTCGGGCGACACCTCGAAGGTGGTGACCCGTCCGCTCTTCAACTGCGCGACGTGGGTGGTGCCGGTGGTGGTCAGTTCGTCCATGCCATCGGCACCATGCACGACCCATCCGGCCTCGCAGCCGACGTTGGAGAGCGTCTTCGCCATGGGGGCGATCAATGCCTTGTCGAAGGCGCCGGTGAGCTGGCGCTTGACCTGTGCCGGATTGCACATGGGACCAAGGATATTGAAGATGGTGCGGATGCCGAGCGCGGCGCGCACCGGCACGACGAAGCGCATGGCGCTGTGGTGGCGCGGCGCCAGCAGGAAGCCGATGTGCGCCTCTGCGATGGATTGCTCGACCAGGGCCATGTCGCAGTCCAGGTTGACGCCGAGCGCGGTCAGCAAGTCCGATGCGCCCGCCATGGACGACACCGCGCGGTTGCCGTGCTTGGCCACTGGCACGCCGCAGCCGGCGACAACCAGGCAGGCGCCGGTCGAGATGTTGTAGGTGCCGTGGCCGTCGCCGCCGGTGCCGACCACGTCGATGGCGCCGGCCGGCGCCTTGACGGTCAGCATCTTGGCGCGCATGGCGCGGACCGCGCCAGAAATTTCCTCGATGGTCTCGCCGCGGATGCGCATGCCCATCAGCAGCGCCGCGATCTGCGGTTCGGAGGCCTCGCCCGACATGATGATACCGAAGGCGTGCTCGGACTCGTCCATGGAGAGCGCCTTGCCTTCGGCGATCATGGCCAGGGTCGGTTTCAGGGCGTCGCTCATGCCGCGTTCCTTCCGCGCGAGAGGTCGATGAAGTTGCGCAAGATCACCCGGCCGTGCTCCGAGGCGATGCTCTCAGGGTGGAACTGTACGCCGTGAATCGGCAGGCTGCGGTGCGAGACGCCCTGGATGACGCCGTCCTCGCTCCTGGCGGTGATTTCCAGGCAATTCGGCTTGCTGTTCGGCGCGATCGTCAGCGAGTGATAGCGCGTCGCCTGGAACGGGCTCGGCACGCCGGCGAAGATACCCGTGCCGGAATGGGTGATGGTCGACATCTTGCCGTGCATCGGCTTGGGCGCGCGCTCGATCTTGCCGCCGAAAACCTGGCCGATGGACTGGTGGCCGAGGCAGACGCCGAAAATCGGTAACGAATTATGCAGGCGTTCGATCAATTCGAGGCAGATGCCGGCCCGGTCCGGATCGCAGGGCCCGGGCGAAATGACGATGCCCTCGGGCGCCATGGCGACGATCTGATCGACCGTGACGGCGTCGTTTCGGCGCACGACGACGTCGGCCCCGACCTCGCCCATGTAGTTGGAGAGGTTGTAGGTAAAGCTGTCGTAGTTGTCGATCAGTAGAAACATTTCAAAGCGTTATGGTCCTTCGGCCGGGGAGGGTCAAGCCTTGGGGACCGGCCCACAAACCACCCCCCCTTTACCTTCCCGTTGCTGGAAAGCCTATATTCAAACATTATAGCTTACTGGAATGTTGGAGAACGGCCGTGGACAACACCCCGACAACCGAAAAGAAGGTCTCGCTCAACATCACCGGCATGTCCTGTGCCGGCTGCGTGGCGCGCGCCGAAAAGGCGGCGCTGGCGCTCGACGGCGTGCGCACCTCCGAGATCAACCTCGCCATGAAGCGCGGCACCATGACCTTCGACCCCGCGCTGGTCAGCCCCGACGAGATCGCCCGCGCCATCACCGAGGCCGGCTACCCCTCGACCCCGGAACCGGACCCGGCCGAGGCGGCGCACCACCATCACAACGCGAAGGCGCAAGGCGGCGCCCACGTCCATGACGACGACGCCGGCGAGCTGAAGCGTGCGCTCTTGTTCGCCACCGGCTTCACGCTGCCGCTGGTGTTCGTCTCCATGGGCCGCATGGTGCCGGGCATCGGCGGCGCCATGGCCGGGATCATGGACCATCACGCCTGGATGGCGGTCGAATGGGTGCTGACGACACCGGTGCTGTTCTATGCCGGCTGGCGTTTCTTCACCACCGGCTGGAACGAGATCCACCATGCCGCGCCCGGCATGAACGCGCTGGTGATGCTCGGCGCCGGCGCGGCCTATTTCTATTCCGTGCTGGCGCTGGTCGCGCCCGGCCTGTTCCCCGCCGGCACGGCGGTCGCCTATTTCGAGGCGGCCGGCGTCATCGTCACCCTGATCCTGTTCGGCCGCTACCTGGAAGCCATGGCCAAGGGCCGCACGGCGGCGGCGATCCAGAGCCTGCTGGCGCTTCAGGTGCCGACGGCGCACGTCGAGCGCGACGGCCGCTTCGTCGAGGTCGCAGTCGAGGACGTTCGTGTCGGCGACCGCGCATTGGTGCGGCCCGGCGAACGGCTGCCGGTCGACGGCAGCGTCGCCGAGGGAACCGGGTTCATAGACGAATCCATGGTCACCGGCGAGCCGTTGCTGGTGGAGAAGCGCGTCGGCGACGAGGTCGTCGGCGGCACCGTCAACTGCAGCGGCGCGCTGACGATCGTCGTCAGCCGCATCGGCGCCGACACGGTTCTCGCGCGCATCGTCCGCATGGTCGAGGAAGCGCAGAGCGGCAAGCCGGAAATCCAGAAGATCGCCGACCACATCGCCGGCATCTTCGTGCCGGTGGTGCTGGTCATCGCCGCCGTCACCTTCGCGCTGTGGTTCGCCTTCGGGCCGGAACCGACGCTCAGCCACGCCTTCGTCGCCGCCGTCTCGGTGTTGCTGATCGCTTGCCCCTGCGCCATGGGCCTGGCGACGCCGACGGCGATCATTGTCGGCACCGGGCGGGGTGCGGAGACCGGCGTCCTGATCCGCCGTGGCACGGCGCTCGAAATGCTGGCCAAGATCGATACCGTCGTGCTCGACAAGACCGGCACCCTGACCGAGGGCAGGCCCGAACTGCGCGAAATCCGCCTGGTCGCCGCCGGCCAAGATGAAGACGCGGTGCTCGCCCTGGCGGCGGCAGCGGAAAGCCGCAGCGAACATCCGCTCGGCCAGGCGCTGGTCAATGCCGCCCAAGCCCGCGGGCTCGCACCCGTCGCCGTCACCGATTTCAGCGCCCGCGCCGGTCATGGGATCACTGCCACGGTTTCCGGCAAGCCCGTCGCCATCGGCGCCACCCGGCATCTCGCCGCCGAAGGCATCGACACCTCCGGCGGGGAGGGCATTGCCAGCGGGCTGGCGGCGCAGGCGCTGACGCCGGTGTTCCTCGCCGTCGACGGTACGCTCACCGCGGTGTTCGGCATCGGCGATAAGCTCAAGCCGGAAAGCCGCGACGTCGTGCAGGCGCTGCACGGCATGGGTCTCGCCACTGCGATGCTGACCGGCGACACGCAGGCGACGGCCGCCGCCGTGGCTTCCGAAGCCGGCATCGAGCGCGTCGTCGCCGGCGTGCTGCCCGACGGCAAGGCCGACGAGATCAAGCGCCTGCAGGCCGTCGGCCGCAAGGTCGCCTTCGTCGGCGACGGCATCAACGACGCTCCGGCGCTGGCCCAGGCCGACGCCGGCATCGCCATCGGCGCAGGCACCGACATCGCCATCGAGGCCGGCGACGTCGTCCTGATGTCGGGCGACATGAACGGCATCGTCCGCGCCGTACGGCTTGCGCGCAGGACACTCCGCATCATCCACGGCAACTTCTTCTGGGCCTACGCCTACAACGTGGCGCTGATCCCGCTCGCCGCCGGCGCCTTCTACGCCGCCTTCGGCTGGCTGTTAAACCCTATGCTGGCGGCGGCGGCGATGAGCGTCTCCAGCATCTTCGTTGTCGGCAATTCGCTCAGGCTCAAATCCTTCGATCCGGGAGAAAGCGCATGCACATCGGTGCCGTCGCCGAGGCCACCGGCATCTCGGCCAAGACCATCCGCTACTACGAGAGCATCGGCCTGACGCCGCGCCCGGAGCGGCGCGAGAACGGCTATCGCGACTACGGCGCCAACGATGTCGCCACGCTGCGTTTCGTGCAACGCGCGCGCGGCCTCGGCTTCCCGCTGGAGGAGGTCAGGGCGCTGCTCGCACTATGGCGCGACCAGGACCGCGCCAGCGCCGACGTGAAACAGCTCGCGCTCGACCATATCGGCACCATCGAGGATCGCATCGCCGAACTCGAAACCATGAAGCGCACGCTGCAGGACCTGACCCGGCGCTGCCACGGCGACGACCGCCCCGACTGCCCGATCCTGGAAGACCTGGCCAAGCTGAAATAGCCTTGGCGCGGCGCCGGCGGCCGCAGCTCGCTCCACCGCCCAATCGCCATCGTCATCGGTGGGAAAACCGGTTATCTTCGCGTCCGTTTCGCCATTCATTTCACGGGGCCCATGGTCGGGCCAGCATTTTGCCGTCGGGAGGGGGCCGCCATGGCGCCAAGGAAGAATCCACTCAAGCTCAACAAGTTGCAGCTCCGCACTCTGGTGCTGGCCCAGGTCATCGCCCGCGAGCCGGAACTCGCGCGCGTCGATCCCGCGAGCGGCGACGCCGAACTGCTGCAACTGCCGCACACCCACGGCGACCACGTCCACATCGGGCCCTACGTGGTCTCGGCGCGCGACGCCAGCGGCTTCAACAATCCGGCGGTGTGGACGGCGCTCGAGCGCAAGGGGCTGGCGCGCCAGGACAGCCCGCTGACCATGACATTGACCAAGGCCGGCCTCGACTACGACACTGGCCTCGGCGGCGCGTTCATGGAACAGAGCGATCATTGAGCGAATACGCGGCCTGCTTCGTCTACGTGCTCGGCAGCCGCGCCGCTGACGGCGCCATCAGGACCTACGTCGGCTGGACCAACGACCTGGAAAAGCGGCTCGACGCCCACAACGCCGGCACCGGCGCGCGCTCGACGCGCGGCCGCAACTGGGTGCTGCTCTATGCGGAACGTTTCGCGACGCGGCCCGAAGCCATGAGCCGCGAATGGCACTTGAAGCGCGACCGCCGGTTCCGGCGCGATCTCGGCGACGGCCTCAAGTGCCGGTGAGTTCGCGCACCAGCGCGCGGTAACCGGTGCGAAGATCCGAGAACGCGAAGATCTTGTCGATCCGCCGGCCGTCGTAGGATAACGGCAACCGGAGCGACAATTCCTCGTAGGCCGAGCCGTGCGGTCCGACCTCTATGGTGTTGACGAAGAACAACGGCTGGGGGGCTTCGAGCGTCTCGCGGTATTGCGCGAACACCGATTCCGCCTCGGCCTCGGGCCGCATCTCGCGCACGGAGCAGCCAGTCAGTTCCTGGCCGTGCGCGCGCTGATGGGCCGAGCCCCAGAACCGGTAGATGAAATCGAGTCCGGGCTCCTCGACGATGTCGACGACGCCGCAAAACGGAATCACATCGCTGGGCACGCCGTCCCAATCGAAACCGCGCCAGGCGGGCGCGAACGCCTGCCCGCGCCGGCGTTCCCACATGTCGACGAGAACATAGCACTCCGGTATGTCGTCGAAGCGGGTTTCCTGTCGGCGATAGGTCGCGGTCAACGATATCGTCATGGCGGCAATGATATGCTATCGCCAATGTGCTTAACGACACCTTACAACCTTGCGTCGAACCGACCGTGGCGCAACTCGACGAGGAGGCCGAATGTGACGACCGAGCCCGACCTGCTGGAACGCCTCGATGCGCTCGAAAGCAATACCGCCCACCAGGACGCGACCATCCAGGAGCTGAGCGACGTGGCGCTCAAGCAGTGGCAGACCATCGAGGAGATGGCGCGCCGCATCGAAAGGCTGGAGGGCCAGTTGCGCGCCGTCGAGGACGCCATCGACAGCCCGCCCGGCGCCGAACCGCCGCCGCCGCACTATTGAGCTGGGCTTGCCGCATCTCTGCGAATGCCACAATCTGTCTGAACGAAAAGCGGGAGGGAACCCATGCCAGCATCGGGCACTGAATCCGTCGGCGTGATCGGCCTCGGGGCCATTGGCGGCGGCGTCGCGCGATCGATGCTGGCCGCCGGCATCTACGTCACCGGTTGCGATATCAGCGCCGACGCAAGGGCCAGGTTCGTCGCGGACGGCGGCAGCGCCGTCGAGACGCCCGCCGAGCTTGCCGCCGCCACCGCTATCGTCTTCCTGTTCGTGGTCAACGCGCATCAGGCGCGTGACGTGCTGTTCGGCGCGGGTGGCCTGGCCAAGGCGCTCGGCAAGGGCGCGGTGGTGGTGTCCTGCGTCACCATGGCGCCCGACGATGCCATTTCAATCGGTAGCGAGTTGCAAGCACTCGGCATCGACATGCTCGACGCACCGACCAGCGGCGGCGCCGGCAACGCGCTCAAGGGCAAGACCAAGTTCATGGTTTCCGGCGTGCCGGATGCGCTGGCGCGGACGCGATTCGCCTTCAATGCCGCGGCCGAGAAGGTCTATGAGATCGGTGACAAAGCCGGGCAGGGCTCGACCGTCAAGGTGGTGCATCAACTGCTTACCGGCGTCCACATCACCGCCGCCATGGAGGCGGTGGCGCTCGGCATCCGCCTCGGGCTCGACCCGCAGGTGATCTTCGACGTGGTCACCGGCTGCGCCGGCAATTCGTGGATGTTCGAGAACCGCGTGCCGCACGTGCTTTCCGGCGACTACACGCCGTTGAGCGCGGTCGAGATCTTCGTCAAGGACTTGGGCCTGGTGCTCGACACAGGCCGCCAGGCCCGCTTCCCGCTGCCGCTCGCCGCCGCCGCGCATCAGCAATTCCTCGCCGCCGCCGCCGGCGGCTACGGACGCGAGGACGACGCCGCCGTGATCAAGGTCTACCGCGACCTGGCCGGTCTCGAACTGCCGAAGAGGAAAGGCTGACCCAATGCCCAAGTTTGCCGCCAACCTGACCACGCTGTTCACCGAACGGCCGCTGATCGAACGCTTCGCCGCCGCCGCCGCGGCCGGCTTCGAAGCCGTCGAGGTGCTGTTCCCGTTCGACCATGCCCCCAAGGCCTTGGCCGCCGAGCGCGAGGCGCACGGCCTCGCGATGGCGCTGATCAACCTGCCGAACGGCGACGCCGCCAAGGGCGAGCGCGGCCTCGCCGCCCTGCCGGGCCGCGAGGCCGACTTCCGCGCCGCCGTCGATGTCGGCCTGACCTTCGCCACCGCGCTCAAGGCGCCCTTGGTGCACGTCATGGCCGGCGTGGTCGAGGGCGGGCTCGCCAACGCCAAGGCGGTCGACACCTACCTCGCCAACCTCGCCTACGCCGGCGATGCTTTCGGCGCCGAGGGCATCGGCGTCACCATCGAGCCCTTAAACGTCCGCGCCGTGCCGAGCTACCTGATCGCGCACCAGGGCGAGGGTGCCGCCATCGTCCGGCGCCTCGGCCACGCCAACGTCGGGCTGCAATTCGATTTCTTCCACGCCCAGATCATGGACGGCGACGTGACCACCAAATTCGCCGAATTCCTGCCGGTCACCCGCCACGTGCAGATCGCCGGCGTGCCCGACCGCCACGAGCCCGACACCGGCGAGGTCAATTACGGTTACGTGTTCAAGCGCCTCGACGCGCTCGGCTACGATGGCTACGTCGGCTGCGAATACCACCCGAAGACCACGACCGAGGCCGGCCTCGGCTGGTTCCAGCCCTACCGGCGAAAAGGCGGGTAGGCCATGACGCTGCTGCTCGGCTGCATCGGCGACGACCACACCGGTTCCACCGACCTCGCCAACACGCTGGTCAAGAACGGCATGCGCACCGTGCAGGTGATCGGCATGCCGGCGCCGGGAGCAAGCGTACCCGAAGCCGAGGCCATCGTCGTGGCGCTGAAATCGCGCACCACGCCGGCCGAGGATGCGGTCGCGGAATCGCTCGCGGCCGCGCGCTGGCTCGCCAAGGCGGGGGCCAGGCAGTTCTTCTTCAAGTACTGTTCGACCTTCGATTCCACCGACAAGGGCAACATCGGCCCGGTCACCGAAGCCCTGATGGCGGAACTCGACGCAGACCTAGCGATTGCCTGCCCGGCGTTCCCTACCAACGGCCGCACGCTCTACAAGGGGTATCTGTTCGTCTTCGGCGACTTGTTGTCGGAAAGCTCCATGCGCAACCATCCGCTGACGCCGATGACGGATGCGAACCTGGTGCGCGTGCTGCAACGCCAGACCGCACATCCGGTCGGGTTAGTCGATTACGGCGATGTCGCCCGTGGCCCCGCCGCCATCGAAGCCGCGCTCAAGACGCGCAAGCGCGACGGCAAGCGCATGGTCATCGTCGACGCCGTCAGCGACGAACATCTCTATGCCATCGGCACCGCCTGCGCCGGCATGAAACTGGTCACCGGCGGCTCGGGCGTCGCCTGCGGCCTGCCGGAGAACTTCCGCCGCGCCGGCCTGATCCCGGCCGACACCGGCCAGGCCGCGCAACTCCCCGACATCGCGGGCACGGAAGCGATCATCGCCGGCAGTTGCTCGACCGCGACGCTGGCGCAACTGGCGCATGCGGAGAGAGCCAACCCGCTCTTCCGGATCGATCCCGCCCGGGTCATGGCCGCCGAGGATGTCGCCGGCGCCGCGCTCGATTGGGCTGCGGACAAGCTCGGCAGATCGCGGCCGATCTTCGCCGCCAGCGCCGACCCGAAGTCCGTCGCCATCGCGCAACAGCACTTCGGCCGCATGGAAGTGGGCGAGATGTTGGAGCGCACGCTCGCCGCCATCGCCACCGGCCTGGTCGGGCAGGGGGTGCGGCGCCTCGTCGTTGCCGGCGGCGAGACCTCCGGCGCCGTGGTCCAATCGCTCGGTATCACCCGGCTTCGCATCGGCCCGGAAATCGACCCCGGCGTGCCGTGGTGCGAAAGCCTCGACGAGGCCAAGTTGGCGATCGCGCTCAAGTCGGGCAATTTCGGCGGCGAGGACTTCTTCACCAAGGCGTTCGCGATGTTGCCGGGAGGAAAGCCGTGAGCGAAACAAAAATCAGGGACGAGATCGCGCGGCTGGCGAAATCCATGTTCGACCGCGGCCTGACCTTCGGCAGCTCGGGCAACATTTCGGTCCGCGTCGACGGCGGCTGGCTGATGACGCCGACCGGCTCGTCCATGGGCAACATCGATCCGGCGCGAATTTCCAAGCTCGACGACTCAGGCCGACACGTTTTCGGCGACAAGCCAACCAAGGAAACCTTCCTGCACATCGCCATGTACGAGGAACGGCCCGAGACCGGCGCCGTTGTGCACCTGCATTCCACCCACTCGGTTGCGGTCAGTTGCCTCGCCGACATCGACCCGGCCGACGTGCTGCCGCCGATCACCGCCTACTACGTGATGAAGATCGGCAAGCTGCCGCTGGTGCCGTATTTCCCGCCGGGCGATCTCGACCTCGCCAAGGCGTTGCGCGAGATGGCCTCCGACCACCATGCCGTGCTGCTCGCCAATCACGGGCCGGTGGTCGCCGGCAAGTCCTTGGAGGACGCCGTCTACGGCACCGAGGAATTGGAGGAGACGGCTAAGCTTTTCCTCATGCTCAGGGGCATGAAGACAAGGTTTCTGACGGAAGAGCAGGTAAGGGCGCTGAGAGGCCGCTAGGCCGCAGCGTCAGCGTTTCCACCAACCGAATAGCGATCGCGAGGTCTGCTGGAAGATCTTGCCGACGCGGAATACGTCCTGTGTCGTGTTCCAGAGCTTCTCGGCGAAGCTCTGGTCAACGGCGGCGGACTTGATCTCCTGGCCGAGCGCGGCACCCCGGTTGAGGTTGACGATCTTCTGGCCGTCGGCGGAAAGCAACACCGTGTCCTGCTTCAGGCGGTTCTGGATACCCGCTTCGACCTGTTCCTTCGATGTCGGCGTGGAGGTGCTCGCCGCCCGCTGCAAAAGCGGGTTTGCCTGCGCGCCGGTACCGTTACCAAGTTTGACGTCGAGCGTTGCTATGATCGGGATACTACCACGGCTCGATTCCCGGCCGCCAGCGTTTCCGTTTGGGGCGTCAGGCCACGTTCCAGGCGTAGCCGGAGGTCATGTAGCCCATCAGCGGTTCGCGGAAGATGTTCTCTGCTGAATATCCGGCGGCGGAAGCGGCGCCGAAACAGGCATGCAACGGCAGCAGATGTTCCTCGCGCGGATGGAAGGCGCGCGCGCCGGGCGCGTCCTGCCAATGGGCGAGGCGGTCGGCGCGTTCGTCTTCGCCCAGGTCCGGATCGGTCAGCGCCGCGTCGAGCCAGGAATCGAAATCCCGGTCGGCACCTTCAGGGATTCGCCGGCCGCCGAGAAGGGCGCCCAGGTTGTGGAAGCTCATGCCCGAGCCGACGATGGCGACGCCCTCGGCCAGCAACAGCGCGAGCGCGCGCCCGACGGCGATCTGGGCGGCGGGGTCGAGCGAACTCAGCAGCGACATTTGCAGGATCTGCACATCCGCTTCCGAGCGGATCAGCATCATCGGCACGAAGGTGCCGTGGTCATAGCCGCGCGAACCGTCGATCTCGCTCTCAAGGCCGGCCGCGGCGAGCAGCGAACCGGCCCGCTTTGCCAGTTCCGGCGCGCCCGGCGCCGGATAACGGTAGGTGTAGGTCTCGGGCGGAAAACCATAGTAGTCGAACAACATGGCCGGGCGTTCGGCGCCGGAGAAGGAGGTGTGCGCGGCCTCCCAATGCGCCGTCACCACGACGACGGCCGGACAACCGGCGACACGCTCGGCGAGGCCGCGATGCAGCGCCACCATGCCGGCGTGGTTCGGGTCGCCCATCAGCGGCAACGGGCCACCGCCGTGCGGCAGGTAGTAGACCGGTCCCGGCTTGGCCATATTCAACCTCACCCTTTGAGCACGCGCCGGGCGATCGCCCAGCGGTGCACCTCTGACGGCCCGTCGTAGATGCGAAAGCCTCTGATCTCGCGGAACATCTGTTCGACAACGGTATCCTCGGTCATGCCCATGCCGCCCAGGATCTGCACGCAGCGGTCGGCGACGCGGAAGAGGGCCTCGGAAACCGCGACCTTGGTCATCGAGCTTTCGTGCCGCGCCTTGCGGCCCTCGTCCAGTTCGCGCGCCGTCCACCAGACCATCAGCCGGCTCTGCTGCAAATCGATCTCGTTGTCGGCGAGCATGAAGCCGACCCCCTCGTGCTCGCCGATGGGCTTGCCGAAGGCGTGGCGCTCGCGCGCGTACTGGGTCGCGATGTCGTGCGCCCGCGTCGCCCCGCCGAGCCAGCGCATGCAGTGCGTGAGGCGCGCCGGCGCGAGGCGCACCTGGACGTAACGAAAGGCCTGTCCGACCTCGCCCAGGATGGCGTCGGCGGGCAGGCGCAGGTCGTCGAAGGTGACCTCGGCGTGGCCGCCGGTGAAGCTCGAGTCCATGGTGTCGAGATCGCGCGCGATACCGATGCCGGGCGTATCCATCGGCGCCAGGAACATGGTCGGGCCGCTCTCCATGCCTTGGCCTTCGGGCACGTGCGCCATGATGATGGTGAAGGCGGCGCCCTTGGCGCCGGTGATCAGCCACTTGCGGCCGTTGATGACGAAATGGTTGCCGTCCGGCACGGCGGTGGTGGTCAGCATCGTCGGGTCGGAGCCCGCACCCCCGTGCGGCTCGGTCATGGTGAAGCAGGACCGCGTCTCGCCGGCCGCCAGCGGCTTCAGGTACTTTTCCTGCTGCTCGGGCGTCGCGACCTTGGCCAGCAGGTTCATGTTGCCCTCGTCCGGCGCGGCGCAATGCAGCGCCACCGGACCCAACGGCGAATAGCCGGCGGCCTCGAACACGATCGCCATGTCGGTGTGATTCAAACCCAGGCCACCCCACTTCTTCGGCACGTGCGGCGCGAACAGGCCGGCCGCCTTGGCGAGTTCGTTGAGTTCGCGCCGGAGTTCGTCCGTCGGGCCGTGCACCGTGCGCCTCGGGTCCATCTCGTAGGGGATGACCTTGTCCTCGACGAAGGCGCGGGTGCGGGCGCGCAGGTCCTTTTGTTCGTCGCTCAGGCTGAAATCGATCATGTCTTCGTTCCCCTTGGGTCTGCCGGTATCAGAAGCACCGCCCGCGCGCCACCTCGACGCCGAATTCGAGGATGCCGTCGGCGACACCGCCGAATTTCGGATAACGCGGGTCGTCGGTGCCGCCCGAAGTATAGCGTCGATAGAGCTGGCGGAAGACGCAGGCGGTGCGCAGGATCGCCAGCACGCGCCGGTACTTGAAGCCCTCGAGGCCGCGGCCCGCCCGCTCGGCATAGAGCGCCGCCGCCTGCTCGCGCGTCGGGAAGCCGTAGCCTGTGGTCGGCATCTGGTGCATGTCGATCATCGCCTGCGGGTCGCCGGGTTCGGTCCAATAGCTCAACACCACGGCGAGATCGTAGAGTGGATCGCCCCGCGTGCCCATGTCCCAGTCGATCATGGCGACGGGTTCCAGCGTCGCCGTATCCAGGATCAGGTTGTCGAGCTTGAAGTCGTTGTGCAGGAAACTGGTCTCGGCCGTGGGCACAGTCTCATTGTCGAGCCAGCCGAGCAGTTCGTGCAGCGCGGCGGGCGTCTCGCCCTCCCAAGCGAGTTCGGCGCGGTGGTGCCAGCCCTTGGCCGTGCGCTCGAGGAAGCCCTCCGGCCGGCCGAGCGTATCGAGGCCGACGGCGGCGGGATCGACGGCATGAAGATCGGCCAGCGTCTTCATGACGACAGCGCCGAGGTGCCCGCCGGCGCTCTCGCCCGCAGCACTCCGCCAGTCGGCATATTGCGTCGGCATATCGCCGCCGATGACGATGCCGGGGCGGAATTCCATGATGAAGAAAGGCGCGCCGAGCACGTCGGTGTCGTCGCAGAAGTGCAGGCACTTCGGGATCAGCGGCAGCGCCTGCGAGAGTCCCCTGATAATGCGGCTCTCGCGCGCCATGTCGTTACCGCCGGGCGGGATCGGGCCGAGCGGCGGCCGGCGCAGCACGGCGTCCTTGCCGTCGACCGAGATGCGGTAGTTGAGGTTGCCGAAACCGGCGGCGAACTGGCGCGGCGCGGGGCTTTCGTCGAGGACGATGCCGTGTCCGGCGAGATGCGCGCGCAGCCGCGCCCAATCCTGGGGGATTTCACCGGCGCCGCTCAGGAACGCGGGCACATGGTCGCGCGCTTCGGACATGGCGCAGTTTTACCGGCGCGGGCCCGGAATGCCAGCAGAGATCGGTCGAAAATCGGGGGCGGGGGCGTTTAATGGGCGCAGACGCGGCGGCGTTCGGGGCCGTTCTGGTTGGTGCCTTCGTGGCGGCGCCGGTCGGGACCGAAGAAGCCGCCGGCACGCACGAACGGACGATGGTTTTCGACGATGTTGCAGATGCGGGTGTAGATCTGCTTGGCCGAAACCGGCTTGGCCAGGAACTCTGTCATGCCGCTGTCGCGCGCCTGGATGACGTGACGCATTTCCGTGTTGGCGGTGATCACCACCACTGGCATGAACGGATTGGGCGAATCGACATCA